>NZ_BCQR01000098.1 GCF_001552175.1 Actinomadura kijaniata NBRC 14229 | reverse complement strand
CCCCCCGCGGGGTCAGTCCCGCTGGCACCCCGGGCACCAGAACAGGTTCCGCCCCACCAGCACCTCCGTCCGCACCGGCGCGCCGCACACCAGGCACGGCAGCCCCGCCCGCCGGTACACGTACACCTCGCCCCCGTGGTCGTCCACGCGTGGCGGACGCCCCATGGCCTCGGGCGTGTGCTCGGGCCGCACCGTGTCGATCCGCCCCGTCCGCACCCCCTCGGCCATCAGCTCCACCAGGTCGGCCCAGATCGCCTCCCAGCGTTCCCGCGACAGCTCCCGGCCCGGCAGGTCCGGGCGGACGCCCTGCCGGAACAGCACCTCCGCCCGGTAGATGTTGCCCGGCCCCGCCACCACCGACTGGTCCATCAGCAGCGCCGCGATCGAGGTGCGGCTCCGCGAGATCGCCCGCCACGCCCGGTCCGGATCGGCGTCCGGCCGCAACGGGTCCGGCCCCAGCCGGTCATACAGCCGCTTCACCTCGCCCGGCTCCAGCAGCTCGCACGTGTTGGGACCGCGCAGGTCGGCGTAGCCCTCCTCGCCCACCAGCCGCAGCCGCACCGCACCCGTCGGCGCGGGCGCGGGCGGCGGCCCGAACGCGTACTTGCCGTAGATCCCCAGGTGCACGTGCAACCGCTGGTCGTCGCCGAAGTCCAGCATCAGGTGCTTCCCGGCGGCGCCCGCCCCGACCAGCGTCCGTCCGTCGATCAGCGCGGCGCCCTCGGCGAACCGTCCCTGCGGGCTCTCGGCCCGCACGACGCGCCCCTCGAACATCCGACGATGCTCGGCGGCCAACCGGTGGATGGTGTGTCCTTCAGGCATGCGCGTTACAACCCTCTGATCTCACGTGACGGGACGACGACCTGCTCGGGGGCGCCGCGCCTACGCTACGGCCCCTTCCGGGCGCGCTCCAACCCGCGTGGTCGAGCCCGGCCGTCGGGGGGATCGGGCGCGCCGGTCCCGGCGTCCGGGCCGGTGTCAGCGGAAGGTGAGCGGCACCCGCGTCGACGTCGCGTTGCTCCACCGCCGCAGCCGGTGGTTCGGGCTGGTCAGCTTCCCCGGCGCGCCGGTCAGCGGTCCGCGCGCGGACGCGAAGTCCGTGAACCGCGGTGTGCTCCCCTCTGGCGGAGGGTCGGTCGTGCTGCTGACCTGCACATGCCAGCCCGGCGGTCTCTCCGGCGGTCCGCCGTCCACCCGCCAGGCCATCATGAGCGCGGTGCCCGGCACCACGACACCGAGTGCCGCCACGGCCCACAGCCGGTCCCGCCGGTTCGCCATGCCCGCCTCCGGACGACCGTCCGCACGATCCGTGTTCGCGGACCTTCAAGACCTTGGCCTCATGCGGGCGGGGCCGCGGCCCTTGCCATCGTGAAAGTCGCGGCCGAACCGGAAAGGCCCACGTGAAAACCGCCCTCGCCACGTTGGATTGCCGAGCCATGAAGGCGGGCGCACCGCTCCGGAGCGATGCCGGCGCGCCACCGGAACGTCCGGCCCGGCGGCCGGTGGCCGTGCGGCGCCCGGCCGTCGCCCCGCACCGAATTCGCTTATCGACCGGCGGCGGTGAAATTTCGACGGAACTTTGATCCGGACTGGACGGCAGGCCGATAAAGGCTCTCTGAGCTGGACCTACACCATTCCGGAGATGGCGGAGGGGCATCGGGGCGCCCATTGTCGGACGCCTCACGAGAGGTCATCGTGACGGCACCACGAGCGCCTTTCCGAATGGCAGGTGTCCCCGCCCATGGCGAAGCTCCCGAAATTGCTCGTCGCCGTCCTGTCGACATTCCTCCTCGTCCTGACGGCAACGGCCCCGGCCCGGGCCGCGGCCCCCGAGCCCACGTCCCAGCGGTACCTGGTCAGCGGGCCCAAGACGACCCAGCAGCGCAGCCAGGTCGCCCGTACCGGCGCCGCGATCGACACCGTGCGCGCGGACGGGTCGCTGGAGGTCAGCGCCATCCCGTCCGAGCTGAAGGAGATCAGGAAGCTCGGCTACACGGTGACGGCACTGCCGTCGCCGACGGCCTATCCGCGCTCGGCGACCTCGTACCACACCTTCGCCGAGACGCTGGCCGAGCTGGACGCGGTCGTCGCGGCCTACCCCCAGATCGCGCGGAAGGTCGCCATCGGCAAGTCCTACCAGGGCCGCGACATCGTCGGCGTGAAGATCAGCGACAACGTGGCGACCGACGAGAACGAGCCCGAGACCCTCTACATCGCCAACATCCACGCCCGCGAGCGGCTCACGGCCGAGCAGGCCCTGGACCTGATCGGGACCCTCACCCGGGGCTACGGCTCCAACACCCGGGTCACGAACCTGGTGAACTCCCGGGAGATGTGGATCTTCCCGATCGTCAACCCCGACGGCCAGGTGTACGACATGACGTCCGACACCCAGCCGGGCCGGATGTGGCGCAAGAACCGGCAGCCCGCCCCGACCGACCTGAACCGCAACTTCCCCTACAAGTGGGGGTGCTGCGGCGGCTCGTCCGGCAACGTGTCCAGCGAGACCTACCGCGGCCCGAGCCCCGAGTCCGCGCCGGAGACCAGGGTGCTGACCAACTTCGTCAGGAGCCGGATCGTCGGCGGCCAGCAGCAGATCAAGCTGTTCCTGGACATCCACTCCTACGGCAACCTGGTGCTGTGGCCGTTCGGCTACACCTACAGCAACACCGTTCCCGGCGCGATGTCGGCCGACGAGGAGGCCACGCACCGCACCATCGGCAGGCAGCTGGCCGCCAGCAACGGGTTCACCCCGCAGCAGGCCAGCGACCTCTACATCACCGACGGGTCGACCGACGACTGGACCTGGGGTGACCAGCGCATCTTCTCGTTCACCTTCGAGCTCGGCGGTGGCGGCTTCTACCCGTCGCCGTCCCGCATCGACTCGCTGGTGGGCGGCGTCCGCGACTCGCTGCTGCTCCTGACCGAGTACGCCGACTGCCCCTACCGCGCGATCGGCAAGCAGGGCCAGTACTGCGCGGCCTGACGGCCACCAGGTGAGCGGGTTCCCCGGTCCGCCCCGGATCGGCAGGGCCCGACGCACCCGATCCCCTCGGGACCCCAGGTCCCGGGGGGATCACTCGTTCGAAGGCCGCGAGGTACCCGATGTGCGGCCGCTACTTCCGCAGCGGCGCCCCCGCCTCGTGCAGGTGGCCCAGCGCCAGCCGGTACGACTCCACCAGTCCCGTCTCGGTGTACGGCAGCCCCACCGCCGCGCAGTGCTCACGCACCAGCGGCCGCGCCCGCCGCAGGTTGCACCGCGGCATCCCCGGGAACAGGTGGTGCTCGATCTGGTAGTTCAACCCGCCCATCAGCCAGTCGACCACCACGTTGCCCCGCACGTTCCGCGACGTCAGCACCTGCCGCCGCATGTGGTCCCAGCGGTCCTCGGGCCCCGGCATCGCCATCCCCTTGTGGTTCGGCGCGAACACCGACCCCAGGTGCACCCCGAACAGCCCGTGGTGCAGCAGCATGAACGCCACCGCCTTCCCCGGCGACAGCAGCGTGAAGACCAGCCCCACGTACCCGACCATGTGGGCCGTCAGCAACGTCCCCTCGAGCAGCTGCTCGCGCCGCGGACGCCCCCGCAGGAACCGCAGGCTCCCCACCTTCAGGTTGAACCCCTCCAGCAGCAGCAGCGGGAAGAACAGCGCCGCCTGGTGCCGCTGCACCCACCGCAGCGCGCCCCGGCTCCGCGCCGCCTGCTCGTGCGTCCACGCCAGCACGCCCTCCCCCACGTCCGGGTCCTTGCCCACGTGGTTCGGATTGGCGTGATGCCGGTTGTGCTTGTCGTTCCACCACCCGCGCCCCATCCCCAGCAGCAGGTTGCCCAGCACCAGCCCCAGCGCCCGGTTCACGCGGTGCGACGCCGCGATCTGCCGGTGTCCCGAGTCATGCCCCAGGAACCCCGTGCGCCCCGACACCAGCGCCATCGGCACCGCCAGCGCCAGCACCCACCACGACGCCCCCCACCATGCGACCGCCGCCCACAGCCCCACCGTCGCGGCCACGTTCCCGGCCGCCGCGCGCGCGTAGTACCCCCGCCGCCGTTCCAGCAGCCCCGCCGCGCGCACCCGCCGCACCAACGGCCCGAAATCGCCGCCGACGGCCCGCCCACCCGTGCTCCCGGCCGTGTCCCCGGCCACGGTCTCCACCGCGGTCTCCACAGTCACGCTCACAAACCCTCCATCCAGCGATCCGGTGCCTGAACACTCCCAACCACCGGACCGAACGGTCGCCCCACCACAGAGCCAACCCCCATCTGGCTCTCAGGTCCCGTCCGCGACCGGCGGTCGAGAACGCGACCAGCCTCGCCCCTCCCCCATCTCCACCGCAGGAGGGCTAGCACCCCATTTCCGGGGGGACCCACCCCCACCCCCGCGCAGGGGGGAGTAACCCCCCCTGCGTAAAACAAACGTCACGACCGCCCGATAAAGTCACCAACCATGAGCGAGCGCACGCGGTGGATCCAACTCGAAGGCGCGGTCAACGCCCGCGACCTGGGCGGCCTTCCCACGGCCGACGGACAAGAGACGCGACGGGGACGGGTCCTACGCGCCGACA
Source organism: Actinomadura kijaniata NBRC 14229 (assembly GCF_001552175.1). Taxonomy (GTDB): domain Bacteria; phylum Actinomycetota; class Actinomycetes; order Streptosporangiales; family Streptosporangiaceae; genus Spirillospora; species Spirillospora kijaniata. Next base: position 40,378 of record NZ_BCQR01000098.1, on the reverse strand, counting down.
ACCTCCAGGACCTCACCGTCGCCGACCTCCGCGTCCTCCTCGACGACTACGCCCTCAAGAACGTCATCGACCTGCGCAGCCACCCCGAGGTCCGGCTGGAGGGCCCCGGCCCCCTCACCCGCACCCCCTCCGTCACCATCCACCACCTGTCCCTGTTCGCCGAAGGCGGCCGCCACACCGACGTCGCGGCCGACACCGCCCCCGGCGGCGTCGACCTCGACCAGGTCCTTCCCTGGCAGCAACGCCCCCACCAGGACGGTCCCGAACAGGAACGCTCCATCGGCCACTACCACGGCTATCTTCGCGACCGCGCCGACTCCATCGTCGCCGCCCTGCGCGTCATGGCCCGCACCGACGGCGCCGCCCTCGTCCACTGCGCCGCCGGAAAGGACCGCACCGGCGTCGTCTGCGCCCTGGCCCTGGACGTCGTCGGCGTCACCCGCGAGGCCATCGTCACCGACTACGCCCAGACCGGCGAACGCCTCCACGCCGTCCTCACCCGGCTGCGCAACAGCCCCACCTACGCCGCCGACCTGGACTCACGTCCCGCCGACAGCCACCAGCCCCACGCCGCCATCATGGACAAGTTCCTCACCCGCCTCGACGAGGAGCACGGCGGCACCCTCCCCTGGCTCGCCCAGCACGGCTGGACCGACGAGGACACCGCCGCCCTGCGCAGCCGCCTGCTCGACTGACCCCGCGCCGCCCGGCTTCTGCGCTGGCGCTCGGGCAAGCACACAGCGCCGAGCGCCCGCCCAGGCGCCCTCCCGCCACGGCTCGGTGTCCATGTGGGCGATGCACTCGTGGAAGTCCATGGTGCTGATCTTCAGGTTGCACGCCAGGTGAAGGTCCTGGCGTCGGCGAGCACGACCAGCGTGGTGTGTTTTCGGGCGGGACCAGCGCCGGGACCTGCACTGTCCGGAGGTTCCCGGTCCGCCCCTTCCTCCACCGGCTGCCGCGGGTGACGCCTGGGTCGCGTGGTCAATCCCCAATGTCGGGTGGTGGTGCCGAGCCGCTCCACCCCCGAGGGTCGTGGTGAGACAGATGCGAACTCGACACCCTCTGGGGGATCACCATGGGCGACCGGGACAGGCGTTTCCGTGAGGCGAACGACTACGCGCACCACCACGGTCACGCGGCGGCCTGGCCGAACTTCCACGAGGCCGACTACGGCGACGGCATGGTCTACGGGACACACCTCGTCCCCGACACGACCGCCGACTTCGAAGACGTTCCCCGCGACGAGTACGGCGTCCACGACATCGAGGACGTCGGGGCGATGTTCCGCGGCGCGAACGACTACGCGGCCCGCAACGGCTACGCGGCCGGGCTGCCCACCTTCCACCAGGCCGACCACGGCTCCGGCGTGGTCTACGGGACCTTCCTCATCAAACCGGGCAAGGCCGAGTTCCGGGACGTCCGGGCCGCCGAGCTCGGGGTGTGCGACCGCACCCAGGTGCCCGCCATGATGCGGGCCGCCAGCGACTACGCCGCCCGCAACGGCTACGCCGCCGCCTTCCCGACCTTCCACCAGACCGACTACGGCAAGGGGCTGGTCTTCGGGCTGCACCTCTTCCCCCGCGACACCGTGACCTGGCGCGACGTCCCCGCCGACCTGCTGCGCAGGTACTCCGACCCCGCCACGCCCCTCGCCGTGGTCCTGTGCCGCCCCACCGACGTGCCCGCCGGATCACGCCGGCGCTGGGCGGACTTCTTCCTGCCGGGCGGCCAGGACCCCTCCAACGGGGCCGCGTACTGGGCGGAACTGTCCTACGGCCAGTACGACGCCGGCGGAAGCAGGGTCTTCGACTGGCTCGACATCGGCCGCACCCGGAACGAGATCGACAAGTACTCCGGGCAGCAGCAGCGCGCCAAGCTCGCCGAGTGGGGCCGCGAGGCGGCCGCCGGGGCAGGGATCTCCCTGGGCCCCTTCACCCAGGTCGTGTTCGGCTACAACATCGACGCCGACCACGGCTCGGTCGGCGGTCACTCGGTCGTGCTCGCCTACTCCGAGAACCGCGCGTTCGAGCCCACGTTCATGGCCCACGAGATCGGCCACGCCCTCGGCCTCGGTCACTCCTCCTCACAGGGCGACGGCGTCTACGGCGACCGCTTCGACATCATGAGCGCGATGAACGTCTGGACGTTCACCGACTCCGAGAACCGCGCCGCGGGCCCCGGCGCCGCCGCGATCAACCTGGAGAACCTGGGCTGGCTGCACCGCTCCCGCGTCTGGCGCTCGTGGCCGGCCGCCCCGCGGACCATCACCCTGGCGGCCCTGAACAGCCCGGGGACCGACGGCCACCTGGCCGCCCGCCTCCAGGCGCCCGCCTCCTCCCAGGTCCACTACCTGGAGTACCGCGAGCAGACCCGATGGGATCGCGGGCTGCCCGGCCCCCGCGTCCTGGTGCACACCCGCAACAGCGAGAACGGTCCCGAGATCCTCGGGGCGGGCTGGCACCCCGCCGGAGCGCTCACCCCGGGCCAGGAGCTGACCATCGGCTCCGCCCCGCACCAGGCCGTGGTGAAGGTCGACACGACCGACCCCGCCGCCTCCCAGGCCACCGTGACGATCAGCCCTGTCCCCGCGGCCTGACGATCCGGCGAACGGCGGCCCGGCGAGTGGCGGCACGGCACCGATGGCGCATCGGCCTGCCCGCCCACCCGCGGGGCCGCCAAGTCGTTGGGGCCTTCCCGCGTGCCTCTCGGTGCGCCCCCGCCCGCCTCGCCTCGCCGCCGCTGGCGCGGACGGCGCACGCGGCCCGGCCGCTGGCCACGCCGGGCGACGGGTCTTCGCTGCCGGCCAACCGCAGCCTGCGGCACCGCTTCGAGCTGGTCGAGTTCCTCGCCGTACCCGTCCCGGTGGGCTTCGGACACGGCCGGCGCTTCTGTCCCGGCGCGCCGTTGGTTCGTCTCCAAACCCCCATCGCTCTGCGGGCGCCCTTCGACCGCTTCCCCGGCCTGGCCCTCACCACCCCGTTGGACCGATCGTCGAGCGTGTCCCCCAGGCCCTTCCCGTTCGCCTCCACTCACCGGCGCGCCCCTGACGGCCGGGCCGTCACCGTTCCGGGGCGCACGGCTTCCCGTTCGGGTGCGGCGCTGACGGTCAGTCGGCCAGGGTGGTGCGGACGGCCTGGTGGGCCGCCCGGCGGAGTTCGGCGTGCAGGGCCGCGTTGGCCTCCCGGTCGGTGCGGGCCTCCACGATCCGCAGCCCCTCCCCCGCGACCGCCTTGGGCAGGTCGGCCGCCGACTCCAGGCGCCGGTACGGGATGCGGTGCGCGGCCGCGACCGCCTCCAGGTCCACCTGGTGCGGGGTGCCGAAGACCCGCTCGAACGGCCCCGGCAGCGTCGCCTGCGGCAGCAGCGAGAAGATCCCGCCGCCGGAGTTGTTGACCACCACGATCGCCAGGTCGGGACGCCGGTCCTCCGGGCCCAGGATCAGGCCGTTCTGGTCGTGCAGGAACGACAGGTCCCCCAGCAGCGCGTACGAGCGGCCCGAGTGGACCAGCGCCGCGCCCATCGCCGTGGACACCAGCCCGTCGATGCCCGACGCCCCCCGGTTCGCCATGATCCGGATGCCGCGGCGCGGCCGCATCACCTGGTCCAGGTCGCGGATCGGCATGGACGCCGCCACGAACAGCAGCGACCCGCCCGGCAGGCCCGCCACCAGGTCGCGCGCCAGGCGCGGTTCGGTGATCTCGGGGTGGGCGTCCAGGACCTCGTCCACGGCCGCCGCGGCGGCCAGGTCGGCGGCCCGCCACGACTTCAGCCACCCGTCGTCGCCCGACACCACCGGGATCTCCACGTCCTGGGCGACCTGGGTCGCCGACCGCACCGGGTCGGGCCAGCGCGCCAGGTCCGGTGACAGCACGATGTGCTCGTCGGCCCGCCGCAGCAGCGACAGCAGCGGCCGCGACAGCCCCGGCTTGCCGAGCGTCACCACCACCTCGGGCCGGTGCCGCTCGACGAACTCGGGCACCCCCAGCAGGAAGTGGTGCGCCGACAGCGCGTGGTCGCCGTAGCGGGCGTTGCCGTTGGGCTCGGCCAGCACCGGCCAGCCCGCCATCGACGCCGCCGCCACGTACCGCTTGACGTTGGCGGCGCCGTCACCGACCACCAGCAGCCCGCGCCGGGTCGCCGGGACGTGCAGCACCGACCCCGGCGTCGCCGCCCGGATCTTCGTCCACGGCCCGCCGGTGTCGGAGTCCAGCGGCTCGCACCACGAGTCGTCGCCGTCGGGGATCAGCGGCTCGCGGAACGCGGCGTTCAGGTGCACCGGGCCCGGCACCGGCGCCTGCGCCAGCCCCCATGCCCGCGCCACCAGCGAACGCCAGTAGGCGACCATGCCGGGCCGGTTCTCCGGCGTCCCGACCTCGGTGCTCCACCGCACCGCCGTGCCGTACAGCTTGACCTGGTCGATCGTCTGGTTGGCGCCGGTGTCGCGCAGCTCGGGCGGCCGGTCGGCGGTGATCACGATGAGCGGGACGCCCGACTCGCCCGCCTCGATCACCGCCGGGTGGAAGTTGGCGGCGGCCGTCCCGGAGGTGCACACCAGCAGCACCGGCCGGGCCGACCGCTTGGCCATGCCCAGCCCCAGGAACGACGCCGACCGCTCGTCGACCCGCACGTGCAGCCGCAGCCGCCCGGCCTGCGCGGCGGCGTGCAGCGCCAGGGCCAGGGGAGCCGACCGCGACCCGGGGGCCAGCACCGCGTCGGTCATGCCGCAGCGCACCAGTTCGTCCACCAGGACGGTCGCCAGGGCGGTGGCGGGGTTCATGGGCGGGGCTCTCCGATCACGGTCAGGCTTCCAGGGACGCGTGGGCGTCGGCGACGCGCCGCCGCCACCCCTCGTCCTCGATCTCGAAACGGCGCAGGGCGGCCTCGTCCACCTCCGGGCGGCGGACCGGCACGAACCCGTCCTCGGCCACCAGCGGATCGCCCACCACATCGCCCTCCAGCAGCGACAGCGTCGCCAGGCCGCACGCGTACGGCAGCTCCGGCAGCGCGGCGGCCAGCGCCACGCCCGCCGCCAGCCCCACCGAGGTCTCCACCGCGCTGGACACCACCACCGGCAGCCCGGTGGCCTCGGCGACCCGCAGCGCGGCGGCGACCCCGCCCAGCGGCTGGACCTTCAGCACCGCCACGTCGGCGGCCCCGGCCGCCTTCACCCGCAACGGGTCCTCGGCGCGGCGGATCGACTCGTCGGCGGCGATCGGGACGTCCACCAGCAGCCGCACCCGCGCCAGCTCCTCCAGCGTCGCGCACGGCTGCTCGACGTACTCCAGGCCGAACCGGTCCAGGGTGCGGATCATCCGGGCGGCGTGGTCGACGTCCCAGGCGCCGTTGACGTCGATCCGCACCAGCCCGCCGGGGCCGATGGCGTCGCGGACCGCCTCCACGCGGGCGATGTCGTCGGCGTCGTCCTGGCCGCGTTCGGCGACCTTGACCTTGGCGGTGCGGCAGCCCGAGGCGCGCACGATCGCGTGCGCGCGCTCGGGGCCGACGGCGGGAACGGTCACGTTCACCGGGATCCGGTCGCGGACCGGCGCCGGCCAGCCGTCACGGGCGGCCTCCCGGGCCGCCGCCAGCCAGCGCGCGGTCTCCGGCGGCCCGTACTCGGCGAACGGCGAGAACTCGCCCCACCCCGCCGGGCCGTGCAGCAGCACGCCCTGCCGCCGTGTGATGCCGCGGAACCTCGTCCGCATCGGGATCGAGTAGACCCGCACCCGAACCGCTCCCCCTGCCCTGCTCGAAGATCTAGTAGTGCCACGGGTAGCGCGACCAGTCGGGGTCGCGCTTCTCCAGGAACGAGTCCCGGCCCTCCGCCGCCTCGTCGGTCCCGTAGGCTAGCCGCGTCGCCTCCCCGGCGAACACCTGCTGCCCCACCAGACCGTCGTCGATCAGGTTGAAGGCGAACTTCAGCATCCGCTGCGCCGTCGGGCTCTTGCCGTTGATCTTCCGGGCCCACTCCAGCGCCGTCTTCTCCAGCTCGGCGTGCGGCACGACCGCGTTGACCATGCCCATCCGGTGCGCGTCCTCGGCGGTGTAGGTCTCGCCCAGGAAGAAGATCTCCCGCGCGAACTTCTGCCCCACCTGCCGCGCCAGGTACGCCGACCCGAACCCGCCGTCGAAGCTGGCCACGTCCGCGTCGGTCTGCTTGAACCGGGCGTGCTCGGCGCTGGCCAGCGTCAGGTCGCACACCACGTGCAGGCTGTGCCCGCCCCCGGCGGCCCACCCCGGCACCACGCAGATCACGACCTTGCCCATGAACCGGATCAGCCGCTGCACCTCCAGGATGTGCAGCCGCCCCGCCCGCGCCGGGTCGATCGTGTCGGAGGTCTCCCCCTCAGCGTACTTGTAGCCGTCCTTGCCCCGGATGCGCTGGTCACCGCCCGAGCAGAACGCCCACCCGCCGTCCCGGGGCGAGGGCCCGTTGCCGGTCAGGATCACACACCCCACGTCGCTGGACATCCGCGCGTGGTCCAACGCCCGGTACAGCTCGTCCACGGTGTGCGGCCGGAACGCGTTGCGCACCTCCGGCCGGTCGAACGCGATCCGCACCGTGCCGTGGTCCACGGCGCGGTGGTAGGTGATGTCGGTGAAGTCGAACCCCTCGACCACCTTCCACGCGTCCGGGTCGAACAACTCCGAAACCATGTGTCCCTCTCCCTGCCGGATCCCCTGGCCGGACCCGACGACCGGGCCCTCCCCCATCTAACCGCCTCGCCGATTCGAACGCGTTCAGCGGGGTCGTCTACGCTGAACAGACCATGGATCGCCGCCTGCACGCCGTCGTACTCCCGCCCGGCCCACGCCTGTTCGCCGCCCTGGCCGCCGCCCTCGACGGCACCGGCCCGGCGATCTGCCCGATCTCCCCCGACCTGCCCGCCCCCGCCCGCACCGCCCTGCTGGACGCCCTGGCCCCCCACGCCGTCGAGACCGCCGACGGCATCACCCCCTACCGGCCCCGCAGCGCCTGTGCGCCGATCGCGGGCATCCCCGCCGAGCCCGACACCGCCGTGCTGATCGCCACCTCCGGCTCCACCGGCACCCCCAAGATCGTCGAACTGTCGGCCCCGGCCCTGCGCGCCTCGGCCACCGCCACCCTCCAGCGCGTGCGCGCCGAACCCGGCGACCGCTGGCTGTGCTGCCTGCCCACCAGCCACATCGCCGGTATCCAGGTCCTGGTCCGCGCCCTGGTCGCCGGCACCGAACCGGTCATCCAGCCCCGCTTCGACCCCACCGCCGTCGCCGACGCCGACGCCGCCCACCTGGCCGTCGTGCCCACCCAGCTGCGCCGCCTGCTGGACGCCGGGACCGACCTGTCGAAGTTCCGCTCCATCCTGCTCGGCGGCGCCGCCGCCCCCGACGGCCTGCTCGCCGCCGCCCGCGAACGCGGCGCACGGGTCCTCACCACCTACGGCATGAGCGAGACCAGCGGCGGCTGCGTCTACGACGGCCTCCCCCTGGACGGCGTCCGCCTGGACATCGACGCCGACGGCCGCATCCGCCTCGCCGGGCCCGTCCTGTTCACCGGCTACCGCCTGCGCCCCCGGCTCACCGCCTCGGTCCGCGACGGCGACTGGTTCGTCACCCGCGACCTCGGCGTCGTCGAGAACGGCCGCCTGCGCGTGCGCGGCCGCGTCGACGACGTCATCAACACCGGCGGCGAGAAGGTCGTCGCGGGCGAGGTCGCCGCCGCCCTGGCCCGCCACCCCGAGATCCGCGACGCCGTCGTCGTCGGCCGCCCCGACCCCGAGTGGGGCGAACGCGTCACCGCCGTCGTCGTCCCCGGCGACCACGCCCCCACCCTCGCCGAACTGCGCGACTGGATCCGGCGGACCATGCCCGCCTGCGCCGCCCCGCGCGAACTGGAACTGCTGCCGGAGATCCCGCTGCTCCCCTCCGGCAAGCCCGACCTGGAACGCCTCCGCCGCCCCTGACCCGGCCCCGCCCGCTCCCCCGCCCGCTCCCCCGGTCGGCCGTCCCGTGTCAGCGCCGCGGCGGCGGGAATGACAGCGTTGATCACGGGGGGTGTGCATGGCCGAGGAGAAGCCGGAAAGCGCGTTGACGGTCCTGCTGGCGTTCGGGGCCAATCTCGGAATCGCCGTCGCGAAGATCATCGCGGCGGTCGTCACCGGATCGGCGTCCATGGCCGCCGAGGCCGCCCACTCGGTCGCCGACACCTTCAACGAGGTCCTGCTGCTGGTCGGACTGCGCCGCAGCACCCGCCCGGCCAACCGCCGCCACCCGTTCGGCTACGGCAAGGAACGCTACATCTGGACCCTGCTCGTCGCCGTCGCGATCTTCGGGATGGGCGCGCTGTTCGCGTTCTACCAAGGCGTGGAGACCCTGCTCGGCCACCACCACGGCGACGAGCCCGACCCGCTGGTCGGCTACGTCGTGCTCGGCGTCTCCTTCCTCCTGGAGGCGATCTCCTGGCAGCAGGCGCTGCGGCAGGTCCGCTCCGACGCCCGCGCCGAGGGCCTGTCCACCATCGTCCACATCCGCCGCACCGACGAGCCCACCTCCATCAGCGTCCTGCTGGAGGACTCGGCCGCGCTGATCGGCCTGCTGCTGGCGTTCGCGGGCATGGGCCTGCACCAGCTCACCGGCTCGGCCGTCTGGGACGGCGTCGGCTCGGTGCTGATCGGCGTGCTGCTCACCGCCGTCGCGCTGGTCCTCGGCCGCATCAACCTGAACCTGCTCATCGGCAGCCAGGCCGACCCCCGCATCGTCGCCGACGTCCGCGCCCGGCTCGCCGCCGCCCCCGAGGTCGAGCAGGTCGTGGACGTCCTCACCATGATCGTCGGCGCGGACCGGGTGCTGGTGTGCGCCCGGCTGGACTTCCGCGACGTGCTGACCTCCGCCGAGATGGAACGCGCCTGCGTCCGCCTCGACCACGAGCTGCGCGAGGCCCACGAGGAGATCGACGAGGTCTTCCTGGAGCCGGTCCCCCGCGACGACCCCGAGCTGCGGGCACGTGTCATCGCCCGCTACGGCGGGGCGCTCGGCCACAAGGGGTCTGCGACGTCGTAGCCGCCACAGGCGGCGGTCTTTACGCAGTAAGGTCAGTCGTCGCCGCGATCGGGACGCCTCCCGAAAATTACGATCATGTGACACTGTCCGAAGTGATCTTGCGGGCGGGTGCGCGGTGCGGCAGGGTCCGGTGCGGCCCAACGATCCACACGCGCGACGCGTGTCCGAAGGGATCCCCCATGCGACGCTCCCATCTGCTGACCGCCGCGGCCGCGCTGGCCTGCGCCCTCGCCCCCGTCGCCGTCTACACCGCCGGCGCCGCCTCCGAACCGGGCGAGGCACCGGCCGCCGCCCCCGGCCCGGCGGCCGCTCCCCCGGCCGCCCCGCCCGCGCCCGGCGCCCGCAAGGTGATCGTCGACGCGGACATGGGCGAGCTCAACGACGACGCCGCCACCCTGTTCATGCTGGCCAAGGACCGGGGCGTGCACGTCCTCGGCGTCACCACCGTCAGCGGCAACACCTGGGTGGAGGCGGGCACCGCCTACTCGCTGCGCCAGCTCGAACTGATCGGGCGCGGGGACGTCCCGGTGGTCCCCGGCGCCGGGGAGCCGCTGTTCGCCTGGCGGCAGTCCCGGCTGCCCGGGCAGGACGCGCTGTACGGCAAGTCGCCCTACGGCGGCGCGTTCGACACCAAGCGGCCCCCGTCGTACCTGAAGCTGCCCAAGCCGCCCTACGGCGGGTATCCCAAGGCCAGGCCGGGGAACGGCGCCGCCGCCGACTTCATCGTCGACCAGGTCAGGCGCCATCCCGGCCAGGTGACGGTGTTCGCGATCGGCCCGGCCACCAACCTGGCGCTGGCCGTGCGCACCCACCCCGAGATCGTGCCCATGATCAAGGAGGTGGTCTACATGGGCGGGGCGTTCGACGAGCCGGGCAACACCACCCCGGCCGCCGAGTTCAACTGGTGGTTCGACCCCGAGTCGGCCAAGATCGCGCTGCGCACGCCGTTCCGCAAGCAGACGATCGTGCCGAACGAGGCCGCCATGAAGGTCCTCTACACCAAGGCGCGGTACGACCGGATCGTCGCCGGGCCGCAGACGCCGATCAAGAAGATGTTCAAGGACCTGCACGGGCCCGAGTTCGCCAGGAACCCCCGGTACACGACGCCGGTCTGGGACTCCCTCACCGCGGCCGTCTTCCTGGACCCGGGCGTGATCAAGCGCGCGGAGGAGCGGTACGTGGACGTGGACGCCACCGAGGGCCCCAACTACGGGCGCGCGATGGGCTACGGCACGCGGGAGTTCGCCGCGCCGCGCAACCCGGCCGGGACCCGCAGGGCCACCATCGTGTTCGAGGTCGACCAGGAGCGCTTCTGGAACCTGTACGTGGACCGCATGACCCGCTGAGCCCCGCGGCGCGGTGTGGGCCGCGTCACCCCCGCCCAACCCGGGCCCATCGACGTTCCCGCAGGTAAAAAGCGTCTTTTGGCCGGGTCTGGGCGCGTGTTGTGAGACGCTTGGTGTACCGGCCCGGGAACAACGGCCCGGCCGTGCGACGTTGCCGTAAGTGCGCGCGTCACCAGAGCAAACATCCTCCGCGTCGCAGACACACACGAAGGGAGAGGGGTGTCCCCATGCCACGAACCGCCGTAGAGACCCCGCTCACGGAGTCGACGAGCTCCGCTCTCGGCGACCTCCTGGAGCGTGGCCGTGCCCAAGGACGCCTCTCGCTCGACGAGGTCCGCCGGGCTTTCGAGGCGGCTGGTATCAGCCCCGCCCAGGGCCGCTCCATCCTGCGCGAGCTGTCGGAGAACGGCATCAGCCTCGCCAGCGAGGAGGAGCCCAAGAAGCGCGCCACCCGCTCCAGGAGCGCCACCAAGGCCACGGCCAAGCCCGCGGCGAAGCCCGTCCGGGCCGCGAAGAAGACCGTCGCGGCCGTCGAGGGCGAGCAGGCCGTCGAGGAGACCGCCGAGCCGGTCGAGGCCGCCGCCCCCAAGGCCCCGGCCAGGAAGCGCGCGACCCGCGCGACCGCCGACAAGAAGGCCGCGGTCAAGGCCGCCCCCGAGCCCGCCGACGAGGAGGACGCCGACGGAGGGTTCGAGCTGTCGGACGCCGACGCGGCCGACACCGAGATCGCCGACCTGGACGACACCTCCACGGCCATGGGCGACTCGGTGCACACCTACCTCAAGGCGATCGGCCGCCGCCAGCTGCTCACCGCCGAGCAGGAGGTGGACCTGGCCAAGCGCATCGAGGCGGGCCTGTACGCCGAGTACAAGCTGGAGAACGAGCCGGGCCTCTCCCACGAGACGCGCATGGACCTGGAGTGGGTGGCCGCCGACGGCCGCCGCGCCAAGTCCCACATGCTGGAGGCCAACCTGCGCCTGGTGGTGTCGGTCGCCAAGAAGTACTCCGACCGCGGCCTGTCGCTGCTGGACGTGGTGCAGGAGGGCAACCTCGGCCTGATCCGCGCGGTGGAGAAGTTCGACTACTCCAAGGGCTACAAGTTCTCCACCTACGCGATGTGGTGGATCCGGCAGGCGATCCAGCGCGGTTTCGCCGACTCGGCCCGCACGATCCGGCTGCCCGTCCACGTGCTGGAGATGCTGAGCAAGCTCAGCCGCGTCGAGCGCGACATGCACCAGCGCCTGGGCCGCGAGCCCACCCCCGAGGAGCTGGCGGTCGAGCTGGACAAGAGCCCCGAGCAGGTCCGCGAGCTGCTGCGCACCAGCCGCCAGCCGATCAGCCTGGACTCCACGATCGGCGAGGACGGCGAGACCCGCATCGGCGACCTGATCGAGGACACCGACAGCCCCGAGGCGTCGGAGCTGGTGGACCGTCAGCTGATGGCCGACCAGCTGCGCCGCACGCTGGACATCCTCAACCCCCGCGAGGCCAAGATCATGGCGATGCGGTTCGGGCTGTACGACGGCACGCCCCGGACCCTCGACGAGATCGGCAAGGCGCTGGGCCTGACCCGCGAGCGGATCCGCCAGCTGGAGAAGGAGTCGCTGTCCAAGCTGCGGCACCCCAGCAACGCCCAGCCGCTGCTGGACTTCGCGGTCTGATCCGCGCCGTCTGACCTCGTCCCCTGGCCCGCCGGTTCCCCGGCGGGCCTTCACCGTTTTCGGCGGGCTTTCCCCGACAATGCCCGGATGACCCCCGTCACCGACGCTCAACGCGCCGCGCTCGCCGACGAGCTGGAGATGCGCGGTTCCCCGCTCTGCGACTGTTCCGGATCGCCCGTCGCCGCGCACGCGTGCGACTGCGCGGCGGTCCGCGCCTCGGCCCTGGTGCGCCGGACGGCGTCGGCCACCCGCCATTCCCGCGAGTGCGGCTGCGGGATCCCCGACCGTGAGGCGGCGCTGTTCTGGGAGCCGATGCTGTCGGCCCGCCCCGGCTCGCCGGGCCCGGGCCCGGGGGCCTGCTGAGCCGCCGCCCCCGGTCCGGGCCGTTCGGCGGCCGCCACGGAGGTCCCCCTCGCCGCGCCCCGTCTCCGGCCGGGCGTCCCGTTCCCGGGAACATCACCCGTCGGGGCGCGGCGAGAGGTCTCGCGAGAGCCGTGCGCGGCGGCCGCGGTGTCTGTCCGGGCCGCCGCACCGCGTCGCCTCCAGGCAGTCCCCCACAGATGACCTGGGCGTGCGGCTCCTGCGAGCAGGATCATGCTGCCCGCCCGCCCCCGCCGGCGCGAGCACCACGCCACACACGCGCTGACCTGGTATTTCATATGGTGAACAGGAGCCGCGTGCGGGAACTCCCCGACGAGACCGGCACCTGCGCCAGAAGGGCCCACACCCGAGAAGGCGAGGCGGACCCCGTCGGGAACGATCATCACCGGCGTGACCGGCCGTTCAGCACGATGATCGCCATGGCCGGCACCGAGCACCTCGTCGACCAGAACACCCGGCCGACCCCGGACGGCCCGACGTCTTCACCGTCGGGCTGACCCTCCACCTCCGCGGCTGGCCCGCGCCCGGCTGGCTGCTCTGCCGGATCGGCACGCGGCACCTCACCGGCGGCTTTCATGAGGAGGGCTGCGACATCTGGGACTGCCGGGGCGCCCTGGTCGCCCGGTCCCGGCAGCTCGCCCTGCTCCACCGAGCGCGCGGGCGGGCTCCGTGGCGCGGGACGAGGCCGACAGCGAGGCGTCGTCCCGCGCCCTCCCGGAAGAGAGTGGAGCCAGTACCGGACGGGCCGTGCGGAGCGGCCGGGGCCCGCCCCGAGACCGGTGCGAGCGAGCATTGGGCCGGGTCGGCCCGCTGTTCGGTACGCCTCTTCCGGGGACCACGACCAGGACGTTCGGCCGCCGAGCGGGAGTTCGGGGCGGATGATCGCCCTGCGGCCGTCCCCTCGGACCCTGGCCGGTGCCCGGGCCGACAACCTCCTTTGGCAGGATGAGAACCATCTGCCCAGGTCACCAAGTGGTGTATCGACCGTAACCCCGTATTCGGTCAGACGGAAGTGACAGGGCGCTTACAGTTGTTCACAGCACCCGTCAGTCCCGGGCAGTGATTTTTCCACCCGCCACCCCACCGGACTCCTGGGAGCCGTGCCGACGCGCCGACGGCCGGACGGATGGCGGAACGCCCCACCGGCCCGCCCCCGTCGGCGATGCCGCCCGAGCCGCATGTGCGCTGCTCAGAAGCGTGACACGACGACAAACGAAGATCACTTAGAGTGTCGCCGACCCTCCACCTGTGGTTACGCTAAGTGATCATGATCATGAGACTGGGGAAGCGGGACGGTCCTCTGGCACGTGTGGGACGCCCGGGAACGCTGCTCCTGACGATCGGGCTGGGCTGCACGGTCGTGTTCGCGTTCTCGCCGGTCCAGCCCGCCGAATCCCATCCCTCCCGCATCCTGGCCTTCGTCACCAACACCGGGTCCGACACCGTGACCGTCTACGACACCCGGCTGGAGGAGGTGAGGGCGACCGTGCCGGTGGGCGACGCCCCGGTCGCCGCCGCGGTCGCCCCGGACGGCAACCGGGCCTATGTCGCCAACGCCCTGTCCAACGACGTCTCGGTCATCAACACCGCCACCCTGAAAGTGGTCGCCACCATCCCGGTGGGGCGGGTGCCGTTCGGCGTCGTGGCCGTCCCGGACCGCGTCTACGTCGCCAACCACGGCTCCGACACGGTCACGGTGATCGACGCGGACAAGGGCCGGCCGGTGGCGACCATCCCCGCCGGGCCGCTGCCGCACACCCTGGCGGCCTCTCCCGACGGAACCCAGGTCTTCCTGACCAACAACGGCGGCCGCAGCCTGTCGGTCATCGACGTCCGCACCAACAAGATCATCGCCTCGCACCGCACCGGCCTGTTCCCCCACGGCGTCGCCGCCCCCGGCCGCGCCGGCCACGTGTACGTCGCCAACACCGGCTCCCACTCGGTCACGGTCGTCGCGCCCGGGGCGGAACCGGTGACGGTCCCCGTCGGCCGCACGCCGACCGGCGTCGGGGCCACCCCGTTCAGCGAGTGGGTCTACGTGGCCAACATGCGCGACAACACCGTCTCGGTCGTCCACGCGCCGACCGCCCGGGTCACCGCCACCATCCCGGTCGGCCGCCGCCCCGAGGGCGTGGCCGTCGAACCCGGCGGCGACCGGGTCTATGTGACCAACACCGCCTCGGACACGATGTCGGTCATCGACGCCCAGGACAACAAGGTCATCGCCACCGTCCCCGTCGGCGAGGAGCCCGAGGGCGTGGCCGTCGCGCCGCGCTGAGGACGGGCGCGGATCCCGGGGAGGCGGGGCGGGGAGGCGGTCGGACGCCCCCGCCCCGCGACGGTTCCGCTACGACGCCGTCACGGCGTCGCCGGGCTCGGGGACAGGGACGGGGCCGGGGCGCCGGTGCCCTCGACGCAGACGGGGACGTAGCCGGGGGCGGGCTTGGCGCTCGAGGTCGGCGCGGGGGCCGCGCGCCGCTCGCCCTCCAGCAGGCTGGTGATGTCGGAGAGCTTGATGCAGGTCGGGGTCACGTTGGCTGAGGTGCTCGGGGTCGGCGCCATGACCGGCGGCCGCCCGGAACGGCTCTCGTCGGCCGCGGCCAGGGAGATCCCCAGGCCCAGCGTCGCCAGTGCGCTCAGGGCGCCGATGCCGGTGACGATGGAAAGACGCTTGTTCACGAGACTCCTCGATGCAGATCGGTGAGCGGCGATGAGCCGCTGGGAGCGTGTTCAGACGACTACCTGCTCGATTGGTGCCGTGTGTATCCGGCCGATTACCCATTGTTGGGTAAAAGAGCTCGCGCCGATGGAACCTTCGCGGCGTCCTCGCGGATGAGCATGACGTCGAACGTCCGCCACAGCCGGTCTCCGTCTCGTTGGGCAGCCTCGCCACATGACGCACACGGGAACGGCCTCCGCGGGGATCCGGACCCCGGTCAGGGGCGGCCTCGATGGTGTGTCGCCGCCGCCGGAGCCCGCCGCCCAGGACCGGCCACCACCGGGAGACCCACAGCTCCCAGCTGCCACCTGAAGCCGTCCCGCTGGCGCTTCGCCCGTCCGCCTCCGCCGATCTCGCCGCAGGTCAACGCGTGGAAGTGCACGCCCTAGCCGTGTCCGGTGGATCTCGGTGTCTGGCTGAGGTCGACCTATGTCCTGGGTTGTGCGGGTGGACATGTGCTTCGTCATGAGCTCACGGACGCGGCGTGGGCACGGGGTGCCCGACGCGGGCATCAGCCTTGATCACAGTTGTGATCGTCCGTACTCCCTCGTGGGAGTGGCTGATTTTCTCGGTTCCGGTCCGGGCGTCAGCGGCTCGGTGGGGTCCAGGTGGTCGAGAAGAGCGGTCAGGTGAGGAATGAGTGATGTGGCTCCGACGAGGCTGCTGGCCGGGGTGAGGGCGGTGTAGCCGAGGACGGGCATGCCGGCGGCTTTCGCCGCGCGGACGCCGTTGGGGCTGTCTTCGATGACGAGGCAGCCGCGCGGGTGGGCGCCGAGCGTGGTGGCGGCGTGGAGGAACAGGTCGGGGGCGGGCTTCCCGATGCCGCCGACGTCTTGGGCGCTGAAGACCACGTCAGGTGGCAGCAGGGGGCGCAGCCCGGTCTGGGCGAGGGTGAGGTCGATCCAGGCGTGGTCGGAGGAGGACGCCAGGCAGTAGGGGATGCCGCGGCGCTGTAGCTCGGTGAGGACGGTCGAGGCGCCCTGGACGGCGTCCAGGCCCTTGCGGAAGGCGGTGAAGACCCGTTCGTGGCAGCGTGCGGTGAAGTCCGCGGGGAGTGTGCCGCCGTATCGGTCGGCGACGACGGTGTGGACGGTGCGGGCGGCGTTGCCAAGGAAGTACTGGTAGGACTCTTCCAGGGTGAAGGGGAAGCCCAGTTCCGTCAGGTATCCGGACAGGACGCGGTGTGCGGTGGGCTCGCTGTCGACCAGGACACCGTCGTTGTCGAAGATGATCAGCTGGGGTTTCACGGGTTCTCCGTTCGGGGGAGGTCGGGGCGAGGGTGGTCGCGAGGAAGGCCGCGCCGAACAGGCAGGTCGCGGTCTGGTCGCCGCTGGCGTGAGCAGCCGGTCCCGCGGCCGCACCGGCGGCGCCGCCGAATGTGGAGATGGTCATGTCGACCAAGGCGAGAGGGGCTGGGGCGTCCTTAGTGCTGACGATGCTCATGTTCAGCAGATGAAGGGAGTTCACGGCGGCGTCCATGGACAAAAGCCCGATGAGGAGCCACGCGAGGTGATGGCCGCCGGACCATGGGGCGGCGAAGGACGCGACTCCAGGGATCAGGGCTGCCCTGGTGAGCCGAACCCGGTCTGCCCGGTCGGCGACGCGGCCGAGCAGACCGGGCGGCGAGTGCTCCGGCGGCGCCGGCCAGGCGGAAGGCGGCCAAGCAGCAGGCTTCGACGAACGGCCGGACAGCCGTACGGGAGACCGTCCCGGGATATCGAACCATGGTCACCCGGACGACGCTAAAGGCACGATTGGGCCGTCAGTAAGATCCAATTCCGTGGTGGACAGGTGGCCCAATCCTGGACGGACCTGCATCTGGAGCCGGACTCCGGACGGGTCCAGAGCGGGCGCTGCGGGAGGCGGTGCGGTCAGGGCGCCTGGCGACCGGGACGCGGTTGCCGGCGACCCGAAGGCTCGCTGAAGACCTGGCCCGCGTCCGGTGGATCATGTGGTGATCCAGAGCAGGGCGCTGACCAGGGTGACGGCTGCTCGGTGGTGGCGGGCGAGTTTGTCAGAGCGGGTGGCGAGACCGCGCCATTGCTTGAGCTTGTTGATGCGGTGTTCGAGGTGTCGCCGGGGCGGCGTTCCTCCTGGTACTTGGCCAGCAACCGGGCCAGCCGGGCTCGGGCGTCCGCGGCGCGGGCCATCAGCTTCGCCGGCGCGGCCGGGGCGCCGTCCCCCGCCTCGGATCCGTCTCCGGCCAGCCCCTCCCGCACGCGGCCCGGGTCCCCCTTGGCGGGGTCCAGCCAGTGGTAGGCCCACAACGCCCTGCGCGCGGCGCTGACGGCCTGCCGTCCCTCGCCCAGCCGGTCCCACAGCAACGCCTGGTCGTAGCACGTGGAGCCGAGCACCCACACGTGCCCGAGGTCGGCCGGTTCCGCCCGCTGCGACCGCGTGGCGATCCGCTCCGCCCGCATGCTCGCCAGCACCGCGTCCCGCCACCGGCCCGCCGCGGTACGGGCCTTCACCGCGTCGAGCTCCCTGCCGAACTTCTCGGTCCGGCTCCGTGTGCTCCTGCGAAACACCGCGCCCCCTCGTGATGGGTCCTGCCGCGCGATTCTCCCAACCGGTCCGGTGGTGCCGGCCGGTCCCGATCGTGTTCCGCCTCCACGGTCGCCGGAGGCCCGGTGACGAACGCCGAGCGCCTCCGGGTCCCCGGTTCACCCCTCGCCTGCCGGCCTGCCCGGGCTCGTACCGCCGCGCCGCCGGTCGCCTTCGCGGGCTCCCACCGCGTGGCCCGCTCCGCGTCCGTCCGCGCGGGCCACGATCAGGCCATCGCGGGTGCGGACCGCGAGCTCGGTGAAGTCGTCGGCCGGGTTCCGGCCGACGGCCGCGGCGACCGCGCCGTCGTCGTCGAAGACGACGCGGAATCGCGGCAGGTCCCCGGGCGCGAACACCCGTCGCAGGCAGGCGATGAGATCGACGGTCCGGAGGCGGGCCAGGCGGCCGGTCTCGGCGGGATCGCCGGTCACGACCACGAACGTCAGCGCGTCGCCCGGCCGCGCCGCGCGCATCGCCTCCTCGGCCGCGGACAGGCGCCGCACGCCCAGCACGACCACCACGCCGTCGCCGTCGAGGTCGGTCCGGCGGCCGGTGATCTCGTCGCGGAGTCCGCGGGGGGCGGTCCAGGGGTCGCGCGCCGGCCGCGCCGGAGCCACGAAGGGCAGGTGGGGCGGGTCCGCGTCCTCGTCGAGGAGGGGGACGTCGGCCAGGTGCTCGGCGGCGCGGACCAGGGCGAAGGGGTCACCGACCCCGGGGGCGTCCTCGGCGAGGCTCGCCGCGCCCTGGAGCAGGGTCAGGACCAGTTCGGCCCGCCGTACCGCCCCGGTGCGCAGCGCGGCGCGCGGTTCGAGTGCCCGGGCGAGCAGCAGGGCTTCGAACCGGACGAGTTCGGCCAGCGCCGCCCGGGCCGGTTCGGTGTCGACGACGCCGGACAGCGAGCGCAGTTGGAGATGGCCGCTGCTCGGGGTGTCGACGGCGAGCGGCAGCCGTTCGAGCCAGACCCGGGCGAAGGCGCCCAGCGCCCGCCCGGCGGTGGCGGGTGGCTCCGGCGGCGGCTCGGCGGCGGCCCGGGCCTGTTCGGCGGTGTCGAGGAGCACCGCGAGGTAGAGCGCGCGCTTGCCGGTGAAGTTGGAGTAGACCGCGCCCCTCGTCAGTTCGGCGCGCTCGGCGATCCGGTCGACCTTGGCCTCGGCGTAGCCGTGCTCGGCGAACTCCTGCCGGGCCGCGACCAGCACGGCCGCGCGGGTCTGCTCCTGCTGCTGCGCGCGGGTCAGTCTCGCCATCCGTGCCCCTTTCCCTTTCCCGCCGTGTCATGATACTCAGAACATCCAGATGATGGCGTCATCGGGATTTCGTGAACATCGGAGATGGGACATGGACGACAACGGGTTCGAGGTCAATGAGTTGATCAAGAGATTCGGCCGGACGACCGCGGTCGGCGGGGTGACCCTCGCGGCTCCCCGGGGACGGGTGCTGGGGCTGCTGGGCCCCAACGGCGCGGGGAAGACGACCGTCGTCCGGGTGCTGGCGACCCTGCTGCGCCCCGACGCGGGCGAGGTGCGCGTGGCCGGGATCGACGTGCGGCGGGATCCGGGGCGGGCCCGCCGGCGCATCGCGCTGTCGGGGCAGCACACGAGCGTCGACGACGAGCTGTCGGGGCGGTCCAACCTGGTCATGATCGGCCGGCTGCTCGACCTCGGGCGGCGGGACGCCCGCCGCCGCGCCGACGAGCTGCTGTCCCGTTTCGGCCTCGACGACGCGGCCGACCGGCCCGTCGCCACCTACTCGGGCGGGATGCGGCGCCGGCTCGACCTGGCCGCCGCCCTGGTGGGGCGGCCCGAGGTCGTCTTCCTCGACGAGCCCTCGGTCGGGCTGGACCCCGGCGGGCGCGAGGAGCTGTGGCAGATGATCCGCGGGCTCGCCCGGGACGGCGTCACGGTCCTGCTCACGACGCAGTACCTGGAGGAGGCCGACGCCCTCGCCGACGAGATCACCGTCCTCGACCACGGACGGGTGATCGCGTCCGGCACCCCCGCCGACCTCAAGCGCGAGGTCGGCGGGCACACGATCGCGCTCCGGCCGGCCGACGCCGCCGACCTCGACCGCGCCGCGGCGATCGTCGCCCGGGTCACGGGACGGGAGCCCGACCGGTCACGCCGCCACGGGCTCGTCGCGCCGGTCGCCGGTGACGCGGAGTTCTTCGAGATCACCGCCCGGCTCCACGGAAGCGGCATCGACGTCGGCGAGCTCGCGTTCCGCCTGCCCAGCCTCGACGAGGTCTTCCTGTCCCTGACCGGGGCCCCCGCCACCGACACCGAGGAAGCGGCATGACCACGACGTTCCCCCGGACCACCGGGCCCCGGCGCCTCGCCACCCTCCGGCACAGCGCGGTGCTCGCCCGGCGCAGCCTCGCCAAGACCACCCGCAACCCGGGCCCGGTCGTCAACGGCGTCGTCACCCCGGCGCTGTTCATGGTCCTGTTCCTCTACCTGTTCGGCCGCCCGGTCGCCGGGACCACCGCCGACTACCTGCAGTACCTGTTCCCCGGCATCCTCGTCATGGGCGCCGGACTGGCCGGCATGATCTCCACCGGGTCGGCCATCAACCTCGATCTGAAGAACGGCGTCACCGACCGGTTCCGCAGCCTGCCGATCAGCCGTACGG
Source organism: Actinomadura kijaniata NBRC 14229 (assembly GCF_001552175.1). GTDB lineage: Bacteria > Actinomycetota > Actinomycetes > Streptosporangiales > Streptosporangiaceae > Spirillospora > Spirillospora kijaniata. Next base: position 20,063 of record NZ_BCQR01000098.1, on the reverse strand, counting down.
CTCCGCTGCTCGGCTCCGTGATGGCCGACATCCTCCGTTACACGGTCGCCGTCGCGGTGCTGTTCGGCCTCGGCGCGCTGCTCGGGTTCCGCGTCCGGGGCGGCGTCCTCGACGCGCTGGGGGCGGCCGGGCTGGCGATCCTGTTCGGGTTCTGCCTGAGCTGGGTCACGGTGTACATCGGGGTGCTCGTCAAGAGCGCCGACGCCGTGCTGGCGGTCGGCTTCGTCGCCTTCCTGCCGCTCCAGCTGGGCAGCAGCCTGGCCGCCCCGATCGAGACCCTGCCCGGCTGGCTCCGGGCGTGGGCGGACGTCAACCCCGTCACCCACGTCATGGACGCCTGCCGCGCCCTGCTGAACGGGACGGCGCCCGCCGGAAGCGTCGGCCTCACGCTGCTGTGGTCGGCGGCACTGTTCGCCGTCTTCTGCCCGCTCGCGGTCCGCGCCTACGGCCGTCAGGAGTGACCGTGCCGTCCCGCAGCCTTCCCACCGACCAGAGAGACGAGACGTGAACCACTCCGAAACCCCCACCACGGACGCCGACCTGCTGGTGCTGCACGCCCTGCGCTGCACCGGCGCCACCGGCCCCGCCCGTCTCAGCCTGGCCACGGGCCTGGACGAGTCCGACGTCGAGTCCGAGCTCATCGACCTCGGCGTCGCCGGACTCGTCACGCGGATCTCCGGCCCCATGCCCGGCTGGAGCCTCACCGACGCCGGCCGCGCCGCCGACATCGAGCGGATCACCGGCGAGCTGGAGGCGGCCGGTGCCCGCGCGGCCGTGACGGCGGCCTACGAGCGGTTCCTCGTGCTCAACCCGGAACTGCTCGACCTGTGCACGGCGTGGCAGCTCCGCACCGTCGACGGCGTCGCCGGCGTCAACGACCACAGCGATCCCGCCTACGACGCCCGGGTCCTCGAGCGGTTCGCCGACCTCGACCGGCGCGCCGCCGCCGTGTGCGCCGAACTGGCCGCCGCGCTGCCCCGGTTCGGCCGGTACCGCGACCGCCTCGCCGGGGCCCTCGGCCGTGCCGCCTCCGGCGAGCTGGAGTACGTGACCGACAGCACCGCGTCGTACCACACCGTGTGGGCGGAGCTGCACGAGGACCTGCTCATCACCCTCGGGATGCCCCGATGGCCCCGATGAGGTGGGTCCGCGCGATCTCCGCCCGGGTCGAGGAGACGGCGGAGACGCTGGGCGGCAAGGCGCACGGCCTGGTCCTGCTGCACCGCCTCGGGCTGCGGGTGCCCGCCGGGTTCGTCGTCACCACCGAGGCGTGCCGCGCCTTCCTCCGGGACGGACGCCGTCCCGGAGGGCTCGACGAGGAGCTCGCGGCGGCCGTCGCCGACCTCGAACGCTCCACCGGGCGCGTCTTCGGCGGGCCGCGCAGGCCGCTGGCGGTGTCGGTCCGCTCGGGGGCCGGCGTCTCGATGCCCGGCATGATGAACACCGTCCTCAACCTCGGCCTCACGACCGAGGCCACCGAGGGCCTGGCCGCCGAGACCGGCGACCGGCCGTTCGCCCTGGACGCCCGGTCGCGCTTCCTGGCGAGCTTCGCCTCCGCGACGGGGGCGGCCGAGGACCTCGCGGGGGAACGCCGCGGCCGGCCGGTCCCCGACGACGCGAACCGCCAGCTGGAGTGGGCGGTGGAGGCCGTGTTCGCGTCGTGGGACACGCCCCGCGCGCGGACGTACCGCACGTTGAACGGCATCCCGCACGACCTCGGCACGGCGGTGGTCGTCCAGAGGATGGTGTTCGGCAACCGCGACGCCCGCAGCGGCACCGGGGTCGCGTTCAGCCGCGACCCCAACACCGGTGAGAACGTCCCGTACGGCGAGGTCCTGTTCGGGCGCCAGGGCGACGACGTCGTCTCCGGCAGGTCGGCGACCCGGCCGCTGGGCGAGCTCGCCGCGCGGGAACCGGGCGTGTGGGCGGAGCTCCTCGACGCGCTGCGCCGCATCGAGGGGCACTACCGCGACGCCTGCTACGTCGAGTTCACGTTCGAGGCCGGGGAGCTGTGGATCCTCCAGGTGCGGCCGGGCCGGTTCGCCGGCGCGGCCGCCGTCCGCCTGGCCACCGAACTCGTCGACGAGCGGGTCATCGAACGCCGTGAAGCGCTGCTCAGGGTCTCACCGCGGCATCTGCCGCACGTCCGTACGCCGCGGATCGCGCCGTCGGAGCGGACCGATCTTCTCGCCCGGGGGATCGGCGCCTGTCCCGGCGTCGCGGCCGGCCGGGTGGCGACCACGGCGGAGGGGGCCGTGCTCATGGCCCGGGACGCCCCGGTCATCCTGGTGCGGCCGGAGACCTCGCCCGACGACATGCACGGCCTCGCCGCCGCCGCCGGGATCGTCACCGCGCGGGGCGGGCCGGCCAGCCACGCCGCGGTCGTCGCGCGCGCCATGGGCAAGCCCGCGGTCGTGGGCGTCACCGGCCTCACCGTCGACGCCGGGAGCGGCTCGGTGGCGGTCGGCGGCCGCAGCGTCGGCGACGGCACCCTCATCACCATCGACGGGACGAGCGGCGAGGTCGCGCTCGGCACCCCCCGCGTCGTCGCGGACGCGGCCGACGACCATCTCCACCGGCTGCTCGCATGGGCCGACGACGTCTCGGGCGACCACTCCGCACGCGACGAGGCGCGGCGTCTCGACGCGGCCCACGCCGTACTGCGCCGCCACCCGCCCACCGACCGCGCGAACCGTTGAGCGCGGGCCCGACCCCCGAGGAGAACGACGATGGCGACCCGACACGTGTACCTGGTACGGCACGGAGCCGCGGACCCATTCGGTGAGCTGACCGACGTCGGGCGGCGGCAGTCGGAACTGGTCGGACGGCGCCTGGCCGCCCTTCCGATCGACACGGTGTGGCACTCGCCCCTGCCCCGGGCGGTGCGGTCCGCGAAGATCATCGGCAGGTGCCTGCCGAAGGCCGCCGTGCTGGAGGCGCCCGAGCTGGTCGACCACGTACCGCACGTACCGGAGCAGGCGCCGCGGTCCTGGGCGCCGTTCTTCGACGGGTACGGCGCCGCGGAGGCCGCGGAGGCCGAGCGCCTCTCCTCCGCCCTGACCGCCAGGTTCGCGCGCCCCGCCGAGACCGAGACGCACGAGGTGCTGGTCACCCACGCCTATCCGGTGGCCTGGCTGGTCCGGGACGCCCTCGACGCGCCCCTGGTGCGCTGGCTCGGACTGAACTGCGGGAACACCGCGCTGACGGTGATCGAGTACCGCGACGGGTCGGCGCCGACGGTGCTGCTGTACAACGACATGGGGCACCTGCCGCCCGAGCTGCGGTGGACGGGGTTCGGGGCCGGCGTGCGGCCCTGAGGCGGGCGGCCGGGCCCGGCGCGCGTTCCCGGGCCCTTCCGCATGCACGCGAGTCATCGGCATGGACGAACCGCAGGGCGTCCGGGAACAGTCACGGAACGCGGTGATGGCGTGCACACCCCCGGGTCGAGGCGGCGACATCGCCGTCCGGCCCGGGACCCACGCGGTGGGCGGCGTCACCGCCCGGCCAGCCCCCGCATCATGATCTCGAAGGCGCTGTCCCAGTGGCGTCGCGCCTCGTCGGTGTCGCCGAGGGCGCCGCGCAGCTCGAGGCTGCACAGCCCGTGCGCCAGGGCGTTGATCTTGACGGCGACGTCATGCGGCTCGGCGGGCGCGAAGGCGCCCTCCTCCACGCAGCGGGCGACGGCGGCGACCAGGGTGTCGAAGGTCGGCCGGATCAGCGCGCCGGTCTCGGCGTCGGGCTGGAACTGGGGAACCGGCCGCCCGAACATGAGCTCGTAGAGGTGGGGGTTGGCCAGGGCGCTGGCACGGTAGGCACGGCCGAGCGCGAGCAGGTCGGCGACGGGATCGCCGGTGCGGGGCACGGCGGCGAACGCCTCGGCGAGACGTTCGAACCCGGCCAGGAACATCTCGCGGACCAGGCCCGCCTTGTCGCCGAAGAGGTTGTAGACGGCCGTGGTGGACACGCCCGCCTCCCCCGCCACACGGCGGGTGCTCAACGCCGCCGGGCCCTCGGCGGCCAGGAGCCGCCCGCCGGCGTCGACGAGTTCGCGGCGCAGTTCCTCGTAGTCCCGGTTCCTCGGTCTTGCCATGCGAACCATCATAACGTAACGTCGTTACGAAACAGCGTTACTAAACCTTTCCGAGAGCGGTGCCATGTCTGAACTCCACGTAGTCCTCGGTGCCACCGGCGCCATCGGCTCGGCCGTCGTCGCCGAGCTCACCGCGCGCGGCCACCGGGTCCGCGCCGTCAGCCGCGGCCCGGTCACCGGTCCGAACGGCTTCCAGGCCGACGTCACCACCGCCGAGGGCGCCATCGCCGCCTGCGAGGGCGCCGCGGTGGTCTACCAGTGCGCGCAGCCGAGGTACGAGCGCTGGGTCGCGGAGTTCCCCGGTCTCGTCCGCCCGGTCCTCGCCGGGGTCGAGGCCGCCGGGGCGAAGATGGTCATGGCCGACAACCTCTACGTCTACGGACCCGTCGACGGCCCCATGACCGAGGACCTGCCGCACGCCGCCGCCAACCCCAAGGGCCGCGTCCGCGCCGAGGTGGACGGGATGATCCTCGACGCCCACCGGTCCGGGCGGATCCGCGCGACCCTGGGACGGGCCTCCGACTACTACGGCCCCGGCGGCGTCAACACCGTCATCGGCCCGAACGTCTTCGCCGCCGCCCTCGCCGGAAAGACCGTCCGCTGGGTCGGCGACCTCGACCAGCCGCACACCATCGCCTACCTCCCCGACATCGCCGCCGGACTCGTCACCCTCGGCGAGAGCGCCGAGGCCGACGGGCGGGCCTGGCATCTGCCGGCCGCCGAGGCGATCACCGGCCGCCGGTTCCTCGACCTCGTGCGGGCCAGGGCGGGAGGCGGACCCAAGGTCGCCGGGCTCGGCCGGGGGGCGCAGCGCCTCATCGGGCTGTTCAACCCCACGGTGCGCGCGCTCGGCGAGACGTGGTACCAGCGCGAGCGCCCGTTCGTCGCCGACGACACCGCCTTCCGCAAGGCGTTCGGGCCCGTCAAGGTCACTCCGCACGCCGAGGGCGTGGCCGCGACGCTCGACTGGTACCGCCGTCACGCGGCCTGAAAGCGCGCCTCGCCCCACCAGACCCGGAGGATGCCGAGGTCAGGTGCCGCGCCAGGTGGGTGTGCGGGTCGCCGGAGAACGCGGCGCCCCCTCCGGCCGGTCGAAGGCCGGAGGCGATGCCGCGCGGGAGGGGCGGATCAGGCGAGGGCCCCGAGCCGGTACCCGCCGTCGTCGCCGCAGCAGAACCCGTAGTCCCGGTTCGCGTCCCGGCTGATGGTGACGCACTTGTCCACCTCGACCCGCTGGCCTTGCGCCATCGACACGTAGGTCGAGGTCGTCGGCCAGATCTTCACGCCGTTGCTGGTGATGAACACCTCGTCGCGGCCGCTCTCGCTGACCGCGAGGGCCCGGAGGCCGTCAAGGAACACGTCGCTGCCGCAACCGCTCAGCCGTCCTCCTCCGAGTACGCCGACAGGAAATCCGCCACCAACGCCGCCGGGTTGGCGGCCTTGGTAAGGGTGAACATCTCGTCGGGGTCGAACATGTCATACAAGATCACAGGCAGGGGGCGCCCGAGGGTCTCGACGATCCGGCCGCCGGCGTGGAGGTCCCGGGCCAGATCGACGCACAGTTCGTGGAACCGCTCCTCAAGCCGTTCGTCGCGCTCGTCGCGGTCCTGCTCGGAGAGCTCGTCCCCGTCCTCGTACCACAGGCCCTGTGCCAGCGACTCCTCGCGGTGCAGCCCGGAACCGACCGGGTCGTGTTCGGGGTCGTGTCCCGCGACGCGGACCCCCTCGAGCCCGGACGGCGCGAAGTAGGCGTAGCTCCAGCGGGCCTCCCACGCGTCCAGCGGTCCCGCCTCTTCCAGCACCCGCGCGACGTCGGATTCGGTGTTGTAACCGATCGCCAGGTAGGGGAACCGGGCGTCCTGGTCGACGCAGTCGATCCGGAAGGTGACGGTGTAGATGTCCGGCACGGCCCCGGCCGGGAACTCCGCCAGGGCGCGGCCGACGGCCTGCGTCATGTGCTGCCGAAACGTCATCCAAGGCTCCCGCGCGGTCGACAGGGTCACGATGATCACCCAGGAGCGGGACTCTAACGAGTCCGCGCTCGGCGCGTCGAACGCCCTCGCCCTCCGAGGCCTCTCCGAGGCGGGCGCGGCAGGCGCGCTCTAGGACACGCGGGTGCGGCTGATGGTGACGTTGCGCGCCCGCAACGACACCGGGCCGGTGGGGCCGGGCTGCCGCGCCCACTGCTGGGGGTCGTTCAGCCAGGGCTCGTCCTGCTCGAAGGAGGCGTAGGAGCCCATCTGCAGGTTGATGATGAGGTTCATGGGGACGCCGACCCAGTTGCGGCCGCGGTGGTAGTCGGGGTTCCCGTAGAAATCCCCGTCGAGGTAGTAGTTCACGGCGACGTCGGTGGCGTCGAGCTTCTGGATGTAGACGCGGTAGGTGTGCCAGGTGCCGGGGTCCTTGTCCAGCGCGGGCATGTCGACCGGCGTGCGCTCCACGACCTCCGCGGTGTCGGGCCTGCCGTCGTGGTCGGACCAGGTGTTGAACAGGTTGACGGGTTTGCCGACGTACTCCAGCACGTCGGTCTCGGGCGGCCAGACCTGGTCGGCCCCGGTGAGCCAGAACGCGGGCCAGCAGCCGCGCGCGGTCGGGGCCTGGAACTCGCCCCTGATCTCGTAGGCGGGGAACCGGTCGTTGACGACGATGAGGTCCTTGGCGTGCACGGCCCCGGAGCGGTACCACAGCGGCGCGTGGGGGTGGCTGGTGCTCTTCCCGTCCGGCTGGGAGAGCCGGTTGGCCGTCAGGGTCAGGACGCCGCCCGACAGGGAGACCTGGCTGTGGTCGGTGGGGCTCCCGTACATCCGGGCCGCGCCGTTGTGCTGGTCGCCCCAGGGGTACAGGTAGTTCCACTTGGCATGGAACGCCGTGTAGCCGCCGAAGGACGAGGCGGGCAGGACGGTCTCCCAGGTCTCCGCGGCGGAGGCGGGACGCGGGGTGAGGGGGACGAGGGCGGCGCCGCCCAGGAGGCCGAGCGCCTGCCGCCGGGAGAAAACGATCATGTGAAGAGGAACGCACGGCGGCCGGCCGCGCCACAAGCCGCGAAATGATCTTGGCCGGTTCCGGCTGCCCCTCTTGCCCGGCGCGGCAATTCATGATCCACACGGCCGGGGCGTCCCGGGTCACGGGCCGTCCCCGGCCTCCCGGCCCGGGTCGAGGGCCGCGGTGGTCGTCATCTGGTCCGCGCCGATGAAGTGGCGGAGCAGCAGCAGGCCCGCCGCGTGGGCCTCGGGGCCGTGGTGGCTGGCGCAGGCGTCCTCGACCAGGTGCGGTGTCAGGCCCCGTTCGAACGCGCCCACCGCCGTCGCCAGGACGCAGGCGTTGGTCGCGATGCCGCACAGGTAGACGTCGCGCCAGCCGCGCGCGGAGAACAGTTCCGCGCCCGCCGGCGCCGCGAACAGGCTGTAGCTCGTCTTGTCGATGACCGGGACGTCCCCGGCGTACGGGCGCAGCCCGTCGACGAGGTCGGTCTCCGGCGGCCCCATGAACCGGGACCAGCGCAGCAGACGGACGTAGGGCGAGCCCGGGCGGTTGACGAAGCGGGTGAGGACCACGTCCCCGCCCGCCTTCCGCCAGCGCGCGACCAGGTCCACGACCGTGGGCACGACCGGCGCCGTCGCGGCGTTGACGAAGCCGCGCTGCATGTCGATGACGACCAGGACGGCGTTCCCCATGACGGGTGTCTCCCCGCCACCGGCGGGCGGCTACCGTCAGGCGGCCGGGATCGCGGCGGCGTGGCGCAGCCGGGCCTCGTCGAACCGGCGCAGGACCAGCCGGGCCAGCGCGTCGTGCGCGCCCAGCGGCGGCGTCACCGCGTCGGCCCCCGCCTCCAGCATCCGCTCGTGGAACAGGCCGGGGGCCAGCAGGTAGGAGGCCACCTTCACCCGGGACGCGCCCCGGCGGCGCCGCTCGGCGACCAGCTCGGCCAGCCGCGGGCCCTCCGCCGCCACGAACCCGTACGGGACGGGCCGCCGCAGGCGCCGGGCCAGCAGCCGCGCCGCCGTGCGGACGTCCGCCACGCCGGCCGGGTCCGAGGAGCCCGCCGCGCCCAGCACCACCGCGTCCGAACGCCGCAACGGCCCCAGGTGGTCGGCCAGCGTCGCGGTGAGCAGGGCGTGCGGCCCCAGCGGGCGCGCGGTGACCGCGTGCGGGTGCACGCGCTCCAGGCGGCCCGGGATGTCGACCAGCGCGTGGTATCCCCGCGCCAGCAGGAGCGGCACCGCGACGACCGGGCCGTCGAGGCCCGTGACCGCCTCCTCCAGGACCGGCTCGGAGATCTCGGCGTACGCCTCGACCACGTTCAGCCAGGGACGCAGCCGCCGCACCCGCTCCAGCAGCGCCCGGACCGTCTCCGGTCCCTCGGGGCGGCGGGTGCCGTGGGCCACCGCCACCAGGGTCGGCGCGTGCTCCCCGCACATGGGCCCGCTCGTGAACTCAGCCATGGGCGTCCGCCCGCAACGGCTCGACGGCGCGCGGGTCGCACGCCAGCCGGTAGCCCCGCTTGACGACCGTCTCCACGATCCCCGAACGCCCCAGCCCCCGCCGCAGCCGCGCCACCGCCATCTCCACCGCGTGCTCGTCGGCCTGCGGGCGCGCGTCCCGCGACCACGCGCCGCCCCCGCCCACCATCCGGCTGGGCAGGACCCCGCACAGCTCGGCCCGCGACACCACGTGCCCGGGACGGCGCGCCAGCGCCCGCAGGATCGCCATCGGCGCGGGCGCGATCGGCCGTAGCTGGCCGTCCAGCACCACCGCGTGCCCGCGCAGCTCCAGCGACGACCCGCGCACCTCGATCCGGCGGGCCCGGCGGCGCGGCAGGTCCGACGACAGCGCCCGGACCAGCGCGCCGATCCGGGCGCGTTCCGGCTGGACGGTCGGCACGTCGCGCTCGGTCAGCGGCTGCGCCGTCACCGGCCCCACGCACGCCGCCACCACGTGCGTCCGCAGCGCCTGGAGGAACGCCTCCTCCAGCCCGTCCTCGGCCGCCACCGCCAGCGTCGCCGACACCGCCGGGGCGCTGGTGAACGCGATCGCGTCCACCGTGCCCGCCACCGCCTGCCCGACCAGCCGCCGCAGCGGCGTCGGGTCGTCGGTCCGCGCCCACCGGTACACCGGGATCTCCACGACCTCGGCTCCCGCCGCCCGCAGCGCCCCGGTGAACTCGGGAAGCTGCTCGCCGTACAGCTGCACGGCGATGCGCGTCCCGCCCAGGTCCTCCTCCAGCAGGTGCTTGAGCACCTCCGCGCAGCTCTCCGACCCCGGCGACCAGTGCTCCTGCATGCCCGCCTGCCGGATCGCGCCGCGCGCCTTGGGGCCGCGCGCCAGGATCCGCACCCCGACCAGCGCCTCGGCCAGATCGTCGTGCAGGCCCCAGCCGTCGGCCGCCTCCAGCCACGCCCGGAACCCGATCCCGGTCGTCACCACCAGGAAGTCCAGCGGACCCGACAGGCACTCGCGCGTGGCGTTCAGCAGCTCCACGTCGTCCGACAGCGGGATCAGCCGGATCGCGGGGGCGTGCACCACCCGCGCGCCCCGCCGCTCCAGCAGCATCGCCAGCTCCTCGTGCCGCCGGGCCGCGGTCACCCCGACGGCGAACCCGGCCAGCGGCTCCCGGTCCGGGCCCGGCTCGCGGTCGGTGCCGAGCTCACGGTCGGTGCCGAGCTCACGGTCGGTGCTCATCGGGGAGCGCCACCTCCACGCGGTCCTCCGCCGTCCGGCGGATCGGGAACGTCGGCAGCGCCACCCCGGGATCGTCCAGGCACACCCCGGTGCGCAGGTCGAACACCTGCTTGTACATCGGCGAGGCCACGGTCGGCGCGCCCCCGCGCGTGCCCAGGATCCCGCGCGAGATCACCTGGGCGCCGCTGAAGGGGTCCAGGTTGCCCAGCGCGTACAGGTCCCCCTCGAAGGTGCGGAACACCGCCACCTGCACGCCCGCCACCAGCGCGCACGCGCCGCGTTCGGGGATCAGGTCGGTGTAGTGGCACACGTCCCGCCAGACCGGCGCGGTCCCGGCCGGGCGCTGGTCGAGGGTCGGGGTCGTCATCTGGGTCGTCATCGGGTGGTGACCTCCAGGCGGGGGCCGGCGACCAGGACCGGCTTGATCTGCTCGCGTTCGGGGGTGAAGGCGATGCTCGGGTCGGGGGTGTCGGGCGCGTTCACGAACGACACGAACCGCCGCAGCTTGTCGGGGTCCTCCAGGGTGGCGCGCCACTCGTCGGCGTAACCGTCCACGTGGCGGTCCATCGCCGCGTCCAGCTCGGCGCACAGGCCCAGCCGGTCATCGACGATCACCTCGCGCAGGTAGTCGATCCCGCCCTCCAGCGACTCCAGCCACGAGGCGGTGCGCTGGAGGCGGTCGGCGGTGCGGATGTAGAACATCAGGAACCGGTCGATGTACCGGATCAGCGTCTCGTCGTCCAGGTCGGAGGCGAACAGGTCGGCGTGCCGGGGGCGCATCCCGCCGTTGCCGGCCAGGTAGAGGTTCCAGCCCTTCTCGGTGGCGATGACGCCGAAGTCCTTGCTCTGCGCCTCGGCGCACTCGCGGGCGCACCCCGACACCGCCGACTTGAGCTTGTGGGGGGCGCGCAGCCCCCGGTACCGCAGCTCCAGCCGGATCGCCATCGCCACCGAGTCCTGCACGCCGTACCGGCACCAGGTGGAGCCCACGCACGACTTCACCGTCCGCAGCGACTTGCCGTAGGCGTGCCCGGACTCGAAGCCCGCCTCCACCAGCCGCCGCCAGATCTCCGGCAGCTGCTCCACCCGCGCCCCGAACAGGTCGATCCGCTGCCCGCCGGTGATCTTGGTGTAGAGACCGAAGTCGCGGGCGACCTCGCCGATCACGATCAGCTTGTCCGGGGTGATCTCCCCGCCGGGGATCCGAGGCACCACCGAGTAGGTGCCGTTCTTCTGCATGTTGGCCAGGAAGTGGTCGTTGGTGTCCTGCAGCGCGGCCTGCTCGCCGTCCAGGATGTGGCCGTTGCCGAGGCTCGCCAGGATCGACGCCACCACCGGCTTGCAGATGTCGCAGCCGCGCCCGCGCCCGTGCTCCTCGATGAGCCGCGTGAACGAGGTGATCCCCCGCACCCGCACGATGTCGAACAGCTCGGCCCGGCTGTGGTCGAAGTGCTCGCACAGCGCGCGGCTGACCTCGATCCCGGCCGCCGTCAGCTCCGCGTCCAGCAGCTTCTTCACCAGCGGCACGCAGCTGCCGCACGTGCTCCCGGCCCGGGTGCAGCCCTTCACCTCCGCCAGGTCCCGCAGCCCGTCGTCGCGGATCGCGCAGCGGATCGTCTCGGCGGACACGTTGTTGCACGAGCAGATCACCGTCGCGCCCGGCAGGTCCCCGCCGGCCGCCTCGGTGCCGCCGAACAGCGCCTGCTCCGGGCTGCCGGGCAGCTCGGCGCCGACGTAGGCGCGCAGCGTCGGGTACGCCGACGCGTCGCCGACCAGCACGCCGCCCACCAGCGTGCGGGCGTCGTCGCTGACCACCAGCTTCTTGTAGACCCCGGCGACCGGGTCGGTGTAGGTGATGTCCAGCGCGCCCTGGTCGGGACCGGCGAACGGGTCGCCGAAGCTGGCCACGTCCACGCCCATCAGCTTCAGCTTGGTCGACAGGTCGGCGCCCTCGAAGCGGGCGCCGCTGCCGGCTCCGCCCGCCGTGGCCAGCAGGTGGTCGGCGACCACCTCGGCCATGCTGAAGCAGGGTGCGACCAGCCCGTAGACCTGCCCGTCGACCAGCGCGCACTCCCCGACCGCCCAGATCGCCGGGTCGGCGGTGCGGCAGGCGTCGTCCACGACGATCCCGCCGCGCTCCCCCACCGGCAGGCCGCAGGCGCGCGCCAGCTCGTCGCGGGGCCGGATCCCGGCCGAGAAGACCACGACCCCGGCGTCGATCGCCGAGCCGTCGGCCAGCGCGACCCGCGCGACCGCGCCGTCCCCGCCCGCCTCCAGGCCCGCCATCGGGGTCCCGGCGTGCACCCGCATCCCGAGGGCCTCGATGTGGCGGCGCAGCATCGCGCCGCCGCCCTCGTCGAGCTGGCGCGGCATCAGCCAGGGCGCGACCTCCACCACGTGGGTGTCGACGCCGAGGTCCTGGAGGGCGCGGGCGGCCTCCAGGCCGAGCAGGCCCCCGCCGACGACGACGCCGCCGGCTCCCGGCCGCGACGCCGCCAGGGCGGCGCAGTGGCGGCGGAGGGACTCCAGGTCGTCGATCGTCCGGTAGACGAACACCCCGGGCAGGTCGCGGCCCTCGACCGGCGGCACGAACGGCGCGGAGCCGGTCGCCAGCACCAGCGCGTCGTAGGCGATCTCCCGGCCGCTTCCGGTGCGGACCATCCGGGCCGCGCGGTCGATCTCCACGGCCGGGTCGCCGGTGAGCAGTTCCACCTCCCCGTCGTGCGCGGGGTAGGCCAGGTCGGCGTCCTCGGTCAGGTAGGAGGTCAGCGCCACCCGGTCGTAGGCGGGCCGGGTCTCCTCGCCGATCACCGTGATCCGGCAGGAGCCGGTGTCGTCCCGGGCGCGCAGCGCCTCGACCAGGCGATGTCCGGTCGGACCGTGACCGACAACGACCACCTTCATCCGTACGTCCCCTCCGAGGTTCATGCGCCGATCCTCGGAAGGGGCCGTTTCGCGGTTGCGTCCCCTCTGTCACCGCCGTGTTAAAAGGGGCTCACTCCAGGACGCGCCCGAAGTCGGGCCGGTCCCGGCGCAGGGACCGGCCGGCAGGGGTGTACGGGCAGGTCAGACGGCTGACCAGCCGTTGTCGACCGGGAGGACAGCGCCGTTGAGGTTGCTGGCGGCGTCGGAGGCCAGGAACACGATGGCGGCGGCCTGCTCGTCGGCCTCCGACGGCCTGCCGTAGTTGCGGGCGTAGGAGGCCAGGACGGCCGGGCCGTGCCCGTCGGGGTCGGCGGTGACGCGGATGTTGGTGACGGTCCCGCCGGGCGCGATGGCGTTGGCGCGGACGCCCTCGTCGCGGTACATGACGGCCAGGGACCTGGTCAGCCCGACGATGCCGTGCTTGGAGACGGTGTAGGCGGTCCCGGCGGCGCTGCCGCGCAGCGCGGCCTCGGAGGCGGTGAACACCACCGCTCCCCCGCCGGCGGCGAGCATGTGCGGCAGCGCGGCGCGCACCAGCAGGAACGGCGCGGTGAGGTTGACGCGCAGCACGCGGTCCCAGACCTCGTCGCGCACGTCGGCGGCGGCCGACATGTCGTCCATGATCCCGGCGTTGGCGACCAGGACGTCCAGGCCGCCCAGGTCCTCGACGGCGGTGGCGACGACCCGCTGGACGACGGCGGGGTCGCCGAGGTCCCCGACGACCGCGCGGGCCGTGCCGCCCGCGTCCGCGATCAGCTTGACGGTCCCGGCGGCGGACTCGCCGTCCAGGTCGGCGACCAGGACGCGGGCGCCGCGCGCGGCGAACTGGAGGGCGGCGGCGCGGCCGATGCCCGACCCGGCCCCGGTGACGACGACCGTGCGGCCGGCGAAGTCGCTGGTGGTGTTCACTGCTGTGGTTCCTTCACGGTCGTGGCGCCGGTCCGCGCGGCGGACGGCTCCGGCGGGACGGCCCGCCGGGCGGCGGGCCGGGACGGGAGGGCGAGGGCGACCGCCGCCGACAGTGGCAGGCCGGGCGCGCCGTCGATGCCCGTCGAGGAGCTGATCAACGCGATCGAGGCGCGCTGATGCCGAGCGGGATCAGGCCCATGCCCGCGCCCTGCAGGGCCCGGCCGGCCACCATCGGGGGCAGCGAGTCGGCCACGGCGCACAGCACCGACCCGGCGACCAGCGGAACGGTGCACAGCAGCAGCATCCGCCGCTTCCCGTACAGGCCGCCCAGCCTGCCGGTCGCCGGGATGGTCACCGCCCCGGCCAGCAGGGTGGCGGTGGCCACCCAGGAGGCGTTGGCGGCGGGGGTGCGCAGGATCACCGGAAGCCGCCCGATCAGCGGCACCACCAGGGTCTGCATCAGGGCCGCGACGATCCCGGCGACCGCCAGCACCGTCACGGTCCCACCCGGTCGCCGGTCGCCGGGCGGCGGCGGGCGGCGCTCCGGGCGCGGGGACCGTTGTGTCCACGTGGATCTCCTGTCCCGTCCGGACGCCCATCTATATGCACGCTACATACATATGCAGCATACACAAGTTGTGCATCATGCACATCACCGGCTCGGGCGCCCCGCGTGGTATGCATGGCCCGTGAGCACGGACAAGCCGACGCACCTGGTCGAGTACGAGGCGATGCTGCTCGGCAGGCACAGCCATCTGGTCGCCTCCGGCGCCGCCCGCGCGGGCGGGCTGGAGCGCAGCGCCTACATCCTGCTCAGCCGGATCCGCGCCGACGGCCCGATGACCATCCGCCGGCTCAGCGAGGCGTTCGGGCTGGACCCCTCCACCCTCAACCGGCAGACCGCCGCCCTGACGCGCGCCGGGCTGCTGGAGCGCATCCCCGACCCGGACGGGGGCCTGGCCCGCAAGTTCCAGATCACCGTCGAGGGCGACCGCCGTCTCCACGCGCACCGCGAGGAGATCATCCGGGGCCTGGAGCGGGTGATGGCCGACTGGAGCGCGGGCGAGGTGGCCGCGTTCGCCGCCTGCCTCAAGCGCTTCAACACCGACATCGAACGCCTGACCGGCCACCCCTGGCCGCGCCCCTGACGGCCGTATGAGGTCAGGCGCGGCGGAGACGGCTCCGCCGATCCCGCCCGGGTGGGACAGTGGCCGCGACGGGCGACGAAGCCGCCCGGACCCGCGCCCTCCCCCGGAAGGACCGAACGGCCGTGAACAGGCACCCCCGGCCGCCCCGCGTCCGACGGCACCCGCCCGCCGACGCGTCCCCACCGGATGGAGGCGACTGCCGCGGCGCCCGCTGGGCTGGACGCCCCCCGCGCGGGGCCGTCACCGTCCGGGAGTGGTCGCGCGGACCTTCCGCAGGTGGTCCAGCCAGGCCAGCACGGGGGTGGAGGTGAGGCCGTGCAGGCAGACCGAGACCAGGACGGTGAAGGTCACCACCGCCCACAGCGACCGCGCGGAGACGCCGAAGTCGGCGTGGCCGAGGGCGTAGGCCAGGTAGAACAGCGAGCCGATGCCGCGCACGCCGAAGAACGCGATGGTCCGCCGTTCGCGCGGTCCGGCCAGGCCCCGGTGCAGCGACAGCCAGCCGACCAGCGGCCGGACGACCAGCAGCAACAGCAGCCCCAGCGCCGCCCCCTGCCAGGTGAGGTCGGCCAGGCCGCCGGTGGCGACGTAACCGCCGAGCAGCAGCAGGAGCCAGGCCGTGAGCAGGCGTTCGATCTGCTCGATGAAGCCGTGCAGGACGCCGTGGTAGCCGTGGGACCGTTCCGCCGCGCGGATCGCGCAGGCCGTGGTGAACACCGCGATGAAGCCGTAGCCGCCCGCGGCCTCGGCGACGCCGTAGGCCAGCAGGGTGGCGGCCAGCGCCACGAACCCCTCGTTGCGCTCGGCCAGCCGCAGCGAGGTCCGCTGCGCGCGGAAGAACATCCGCCCCAGCAGCCACCCCACCAGCAGCCCGACGACCAGCCCGGCGGCGCACTTGTAGAGCAGGTCCACCGCCAGCCACGTCCCCAGCCACTCCCCCGGCCGGCCGCCCGCACCGGCCAGGGCGACCGCCAGCAGCACCAGCGGGAACGCCAGCCCGTCGTTCAGCCCCGCCTCCGAGGTGAGGCTGAAGCGGACCTCGTCGTCGTCGTGCTCCTCGTCGTCGTGCTCGTCGTCGGGCCCGACGGGTTCGCCGACCTGCACGTCGGAGGCCAGCACCGGGTCGGTGGGGGCGAGCACCGCGCCCAGCAGCAGCGCCGCCGCCAGCGGCCAGCCCAGCATCCACTGCGCCGCCCCGGCCATCGCCAGCGTCGTCACCGGCAGCACCACCACCAGCAGCCGGGCGGTGGACGACCAGCCGCGGCGGCCGAACGGGCGGTTCAGGGCCAGCCCCGCCCCCATCAGCGAGACGATCAGGCACAGCTCGGTGAGGTGCTCGGTGGCCGCCCGCTGCTCCACCGGGTCGGGCGAGGGCAGCGGCAACGGCAGCAGGTACAGCACCACGCCGCTCGCCAGGAACAACACCGGCAGCGAGACCGGAAGGCGGGCGATCAGCCCGGGCAGCGCCGCCGCCAGCAGCGCCGCCGCGCCCGCGACCACGAAGACAAGATCGGTTTCCCCCACGCCCTCCCGCTGCCCATCTCGTCCTCGATCAATCGTTGATGTCGGGTTTCTCACGAGATTCGGCGGCGGCGCCGTCCGGCACGATCATCTGGAGGCGGCCCAGGAGCATCTGGAGCAGCTCCTCCACGACCTCCGCCAGGGTCGCGTCCACCCAGCCGACGGCCCAGTCGTGCATGAGGCCGTTGACCGAGCCGATGAACGCGGCGGCGGTGACGCGGAAGTCGCGGCGCTCGATCTCGCCGCGGTCGGCGGCGTCGTCCAGCTGGCCGCACAGGAAGTCGACCCAGCGGGCCCGGCGGGTGAGGCGCTGGCGGTCCAGACGCGGACTCACCCCGATGATCTCGACGAAGGCGATCCGGGTGTGGCGGGGGTCGCCGGTCGCCCCGGCGGCGTAGGCGCGGAACAGGTGGGTGCAGCGCTCCACCGCTTCCATCCCCTCGGCCTCGGGCAGCGCCGCCAGCACCGCCTGTTCGGCGACGTCGTTGACCCGCAGGTGGAGTTCGGCGAGCAGGTCCTCCAGGGTCTGGAACTCCTCGTAGAACTGGCGGGTCGACAGGCCCGCCGCCCGGCTGACGTCGCTGACCCTGGTGGCGCGGTAGCCGGGCCCCGCCCCGAACAGCTCCAGCCCCGCCGCCATCAGCCGTTCCCGGCGCTCGGCCCGGCGCTCGGCCGCCGACCGGCCGCCGTACCGGCCCTCCGGTGGTGTGATCCTGCCCGACACCGTGCCCCCTGACCGTGCCCTCCGTGCGCGACGCGACGATTTTCCCGCACGGGCCCTTGTGGCGCGGATCACCCTTGCCTACCATCCAGTAACCGCAGTCTGAATATCCGCGTTTTCAAACTGTGCACTCCCCCACTGGAGGACGAGCATGAGATCCCCCACCCTCGCCCGGCTCCGCAGGACCCTGCTGTGCGCCGCCGTCGCCGCCTCGGTGGTCGGCACGGCCGCGCCCGCCACCGCCGCGCCCGCCACGGCCCGCAGCGCGCCGCAGTTGCAGGAGGTGATGTTCGTCGGCAACAACTGGGAGGGCACCGCCGACGTCATCAGGTCGCGGGGCGACTTCGCCCGGATCGGCCGCGTCAACGTCGTCCCCGACAAGGCCGAACGGCTGCGCGAGATCTACGCCAACCCCGTCCGCCTGGCCTACTTCCTGGGCATCCGGGAGACCGTCGGCGAGGGGCACGACCAGTTCGTCGACGACATGTACTCCACCCCCGACGGCCGCGCCATGGTCGTCTCGCGTCCCAGCTTCGCCGACGTGGTCTCCATCGACGTCACCACCGGGCGGGTCAACTGGCGCTTCCCGGTGTCGGGCCACCGCGCCGACCACATGGCGGTCTCGCCCGACGGCACCCGCGTGGCGGTGTCGGCCTCGACCTCCAACACCGTCCACGTGCTGGACATCCGCACCGGGCAGCAGGTCGGCTCGTTCGCCACCGGCGACAAGCCGCACGAGAACGTCTTCACCCGCGACGGCCGCATCTGGAACATGTCCATCGGCGAGGTCAACACCGACCTGGACGCCCCCTGGCTGGACTGGACCAAGGGCGACCGCCGCATCACCGTCGCCGACGCCGCCACCTTCAGGCAGGTCAAGGTCATCGACATGCGGCAGCGGCTGGACGCCTTCGGCCACCGCGAGGCCTCCGACGCGGTCCGCCCGGTCGCCTTCACCCCCGACGAGTCGAAGCTGTACTTCCAGGTGTCGTTCTTCAACGGCTTCTACGAGTACGACGTCGCCGCCGACAGGATCACCCGCGTGAAGACCCTGCCGAAGAACCCCGGCACCAGCGAGGACCGCACCACCTGGGTCAACGACTCCCGCCACCACGGCATCTCCATGAACCCCTCGGGCACCAAGCTGTGCGTCGCCGGGACCATGGACGACTACGCCACCGTCGTCGACCGCGCCACCCTGGACAACGGCCCGCTGGTCACCGCGGCCAAGCCCTACTGGGCCACCGTCAGCGGCGACGGCCGCGCCTGCGTCGTCTCCGAGAGCGGCGCGGACCGGGTCACCGCGATCGACTTCGCGACCGGCCAGAAGATCACCTCGGTCGCCGTCGGCGACCACCCCCAGCGCGTGCGCCTCGCCCACGTCCCGGCGGGCTGGACGGGCCCGTCCACCCGCTAGCGGCGCGTCCGGTCCGGAGGCGTCCCCGCCCGCCTCCGGACCGGACGACTTCGTCGTCCCCCGGGGCCGCGATGAGCTGAACGGCCCGTCGCCCGGTGGCGCGGACGACGGGGTCCGCGAGTGCTCCGTTCGACCTGCGATGTCCGAGGTCGGCTTTCGCGGACGCCGGGCGATCTGGCACTGTTCCTGCCGAGGCGCTGGAGGGATGTGTCGATGGCCGAGGCTCCGGAGGGGACCGCCGCGCGCAAGGGCTGGTCGCTGGTGGTGGTCGGGTGGGTGGGGTTCCCGCTCGTCCTGTTCGTCCTGCTGGCGACGGAGGACACGGCCGGCTGGTGGCGGTGGCCGGTGGCCGTGGTCGGCTTCGGGTTCTTCGTGTGCGTGGCCGTCGGCCTGGTCCGGTTGAAGGTCCACTACCGTGGCGGCCACAAGGCGGGCCTGGTGATCCTCACCCTCTGGGCGGCGTTCCCCGTCCTCGTCCTGCTCCCATTGATCACTCCGGCGCGGACCAGCCGGGTCGAGTCGTGCCGGGTCTCGGAGCTGAAGTCGACGAGGGAGCTCTGGCTCAGGCAGGAGTACCGGGTCGCCTGCCCGTCGGGGACGCGCGAGGTGGTCTACAAGCCCGGTCCGCGCGCGAGGAGGGCCGACAGCAACCGGCAGGTCCACGCCGTCGGCAAGAAGGTCTGGGTCTCCTCCCCCAAGGGCGGTACGGACAACCGGGGCACGTTCGTGCACGGCCCCGACAGCGGCCGCTTCCGCGAGGCCGGCGTCCCTCTCCTCCTCATCCTGGGGCTGATGACGGCCATCGGCCTCTGGCGTGTCCTCTTCGGGCCGAAGCGTCCCGCCTCCCAGGAGGAGGGGCGGCGCCCGCCCGCCGATCCCGCCGACCGGCGTGTGGCGGGCGCCTGACCCCTCCAGGGCCGGTCAGCCCCCGCCGGGCGGGGTGACGACCGCGGTGACGCGGACCTCGCCGCCGTGCCGGAAGACCAGCGTGAACGGCACGGTCCGGCCGGCCCGCAGGGGTTCGCGCGGCTGGATCATGACGTTGACGGTGGCGGGGGTCATCCGCACGGTGGTGTGCGACGGGACGGCGAGCCGGTCCAGCATCTCCATCCGGCCCGCCCCGTCCCGGTAGACGTGCCGGGAGAGCATGGCCGAGGCGGAGAGCGGGGTGCGGACGGCCAGCAGCTCGTCGGGCTGGTCGCCGCGGTTGCGCACGGTGAAGTAGGCGCCGGTCCGCGCGGCGGTGGGCGCCATCACCCGCGCGTCCGTGACCTGCGGGCGCGCGGGCCGGCCGGCCCGGCCGGTGACCGTCCAGGCCGTCAGCAGCGCCAGCGCGGCCGCCCCCGCCGCCAGCGAAGCGCGCACGGTGCTCATCGTCTCCCCTCGCGGAGCAGGCGCAGGCTGTTGCCCGCGACGAGCAGGGAGCTGAGCGACATGGCGACCGCCGCCAGCATGGGGTTGAGCCGTCCGAGCGCGGCCGCCGGGATCGTGACGGCGTTGTAGGCGAACGCCCACGCCAGGTTCGTCGTGATCGTCGTCCGGGCGCGCCGGGCCAGGCCGATCGCGTCGGCCAGGCCCGCGACGCCGGGGCGCACCAGCGTGACGTCGGCGGCCGCGGCGGCGGCGTCGGTGCCGCCCGCGACCGCGACGCCG
>NZ_BCQR01000097.1 GCF_001552175.1 Actinomadura kijaniata NBRC 14229 | reverse complement strand
GAGCCGGGCCCGCTGCTGCGGCTGGCCGACGACGCGGCCCGGCTGGCGCGCGCGGTGTTCGTGCTGACCGGCGACGACCCCGACCACGAGGCCGCCGCCCGGGTGCTGGCCGGACTGCTGCGCGAGCGGGACCTGTCCCCCGCCGACCGGTTCGTGACCGTCGCCGAGCCGGGCACGGCCGCCGCCAAGTACGCCGGGGAGGCCGGGCACCCGCTGGTCGAGGCGCCCGCCGCGGCGCCGTTCGCGGCGCTGTCGCCGCAGGCGCTGGTGCCCGCCGGGCTGGCCGGGGCGGACGTGGCGGGGCTGCTGGACCGGGCCTCGGCGATGCTGCCCGCGCTGACCCGCCCCGAGAACAACCCGGGCCTGGTGCTGGGCGCGATCCTGGGCGGCGCGGCCCGCGCGGGCCGCGACACCGTCGTGCTCGGCGGCTACGCCGCGGCGCTGCCGGAACTGGCCGACTGGATCGCGCTGCTGCTGACCGACGCGACGCGCGGACGGCTGCTGCCGCTGGTGCAGCACGGCGGCCTGCCGGTGCAGCCCGCCGACGACCTGTTCCTGGTGACGCTGGACGGCCGTCCCCGCCAGGACGACGCGACCGTGTCGGGGCCGCTCGCCGAGCAGCTGGTGGTGTGGGAGTACGCCGCCGCCGTCGCCGCCTACCTGGTGGGCGCCGACCCGTTCGCCCCCGTTCCGCATCCGGCCCCGTCCCCGGTCCCGGGGACGGGTGCCGACCGGTCCGCGTCCGCCGCGGACCCGGTGTCCCCCTCCGGCCCCTCCGCACGCGAGGTGGCCGCCTCCACCGCCGATCCGGCGTTCGCGGCCGCCGCGTCGCTGGACGATCTGGTGGCCGAGGTCGCCGACCGGGCGGCCGGTGAGGGACACCTGACGATCGTCGCCTTCCTGGACCCCGATCCGGTCCACGGGGAAGGCGCGCAGGTGCGGCGGCTGGCCGCGCTGCTGGCGGCCCGGTGTGCCCGCCCCGTGACGATCGCCTGGGGTTGCCGTTACCCGGCGTTCGGGAATGATCGTCGCGAGAAGGGCGTATACCTGGTGTTGACCGGCGACGCCGCCCGCGACGTCCCGGTGCCGGGACGTCGCGGGACGCTGGGCGCGCTGGCGCGCGCCCGGGCGTCGGGCGTGGCCCGCGCGGCGAGCGCCGCCGGGCGGCCGGTGCTGCGGCTGCACCTGCACGACCGCCGGGCGGGACTCGCCCGGCTGCTGGACTCCGCTCGAGGAGAGGCATGAGCCCGTCGCCACCGGCGATACGTACCGATGACAGTGATGACAGCCGTTCGGATAGCACAACGAAACAGTGGGCAGGAACGGTCCACGGCATGACGCGAGAAGAGGGGGCCGCCACGTGACCAACACACCCAATCCGCTCAGGGATCCGCGCGACAAGCGGCTGCCCCGGGTGGCCGGGCCGAGCGTGCTGGTGCTGTTCGGGGTCACCGGGGACCTGTCCCGCAAGAAGCTGCTTCCGGCGATCTACGACCTGGCCAACCGGGGGCTGCTGCCGCCGGGCTTCTCGCTGGTCGGGTTCGCCCGCCGGGACTGGGACCACCAGGACTTCAAGCAGATCGCCTACGAGGCGGTCAAGGAGCACGCGCGCACGCCGTTCCGCGAGGACGTCTGGACGCACCTGTCCGAGGGCATGCACTTCGTGCCCGGCGAGTTCAACGACCCGGGCGCGTTCGAGGCCCTCGCGATGGCCGTCAAGGAGCTGGACGCCAACCGCGGCACCGGCGGCAACTACGCCTTCTACCTGTCGATACCGCCGAAGTTCTTCGAGACGGTGGTGGAGCAGTTGCAGGCCAGCGGGCTGGCCGACCCCGCCAACGAGCACGGCGGCTTCCGCCGGGTGGTGATCGAGAAGCCGTTCGGGCACGACCTGGCCAGCGCCAAGGAGCTCAACGACACCGTGCACCGCGTCTTCCCCGAGGAGTCGATCTTCCGGATCGACCACTACCTCGGCAAGGAGACCGTGCAGAACATCCTGGCGCTGCGGTTCGCCAACACGATGTTCGAGCCGATCTGGAACCGGCACCACGTCGACCACGTGCAGATCACCATGGCCGAGGACATCGGCATCGGCGGCCGGGCCGGGTACTACGACGGCATCGGCGCGGCCCGCGACGTCATCCAGAACCACCTGCTCCAGTTGCTGGCGCTGACGGCGATGGAGGAGCCGACCTCCTTCAGCGCCGAGGCGGTCCGCGCGGAGAAGGCCAAGGTCCTGTCGTCGGTGCGGGTGCCCGGCGACCTGTCGCAGGCCACCGCGCGCGGCCAGTACGCCGCCGGGTGGCAGGGCGGGGTGAAGGTCCGGGGGTACCTGGAGGAGGACGGCATCCCCGCCGAGTCGCGCACCGAGACCTACGCCGCGATCAAGCTGGAGATCGACAACCGGCGGTGGGCCGGGGTGCCGTTCTACCTGCGCACCGGCAAGCGGCTCAGCCGCCGGGTGACGGAGGTGGCGATGGTGTTCCAGCAGGCGCCGCACCTGCCGTTCTCCCAGACCGACACCGAGGAGCTGGGGCAGAACGCCCTGGTGATGCGGGTCCAGCCGGACGAGGGCATCACCGTGCGGTTCGGGTCGAAGGTGCCGGGCACCTCGATGGAGATCCGCGACGTCAACATGGACTTCGCCTACGGCGAGTCGTTCACCGAGTCCTCCCCCGAGGCCTACGAGCGGCTGCTGCTGGACGTGCTGATCGGCGACCCCCCGCTGTTCCCCCGGCAGGAGGAGGTCGAGCTGTCCTGGAAGATCCTCGACCCGATCGAGGAGCACTGGGCCACGCAGAAGAGGATCGAGCAGTACCGGTCCGGCGGCTACGGCCCCGACAGCGCCGACGAGCTCATGGCCCGCGACGGACGCGCCTGGAGGCGACTCTAAGCATGAACATCGACCTCACCGACACCAGCACCCGCCGCATCCAGGACGCGCTGACCCAGGCGCGGCACCTGATGGGCGGCCCCGCGGTCGGCATGGTGCTGACCCTCATCATCGTGACCGACGAGTCGGCGCAGTACGACGCGGTGCGCGCCGCCACCGAGGCCGCGCGCGAGCACCCGTGCCGGGTGCTGACGGTCATCTCCCGCGACGCGCGCGGCTCGTCCTCGCGGCTGGACGCCGAGATCCGGATGGGTGAGACCGGTCCGGGCGAGACCGTGCTGCTGCGCATGTACGGCCCGCTGGCCGAGCACGCCGACTCGGTGGTCGTGCCGCTGCTGATGCCCGACACCCCCGTGGTGACGTGGTGGCCGGGCGGCAAGGTCCCCAAGGCCCCCGCCGAGGACCCGCTGGGACGGCTGGCGCAGCGCCGGGTCACCGACTCCTACGCCGCCCGCGACCGGCTGGGCACCCTGGCCCGGCTCGCCGAGGCCTACAGGCCCGGCGACACCGACTTCACCTGGACGCGGCTGACGTCGTGGCGGTCGCTGCTGGCCGCCGCGCTGGACCAGCCGCACGACGACATCCTGTCCGGCTGCGTGTCGGCCGAGCCCGACAGCCCGAGCGCCGAGCTGCTGGCCGCGTGGCTGTCGGTGCGGCTGGGAGTCCCGGTGACCCGCGAGGTGTCCGAGGGGCCCGGCATCACCGGGGTGCGGATGACCACCGGGGAGGGCGACATCGAGGTGTCGCGCCCCGACGGGCGGGTGGCGACGCTGTCGCGGCCCGGCCAGCCCGACCGCCAGGTGTCGCTGATGCGCCGCCCGATGTCGGAGCTGCTGGCCGAGGAGCTGCGGCGGCTCGACCCCGACGAGGTGTACCAGGACGCGTCGGCGCGGTTCGCCAAGGACCTGGCCGCCGCGCAGTCCAAGGGCGACTCCGCGGGCGGCTCCCCCGACGTCGTCGCCGAGAGCAGGCCCGAGGAGGGCAGGTCCGCGGAGGGGAAGTCCGACGTGGGCAAGTCCGAGGCGGGCAAGTCCGAGGCGGGCGCCAAGAAGTCGTCGTCGCGCGGGAAGGCGGGAGGCAGGTGAGCACCCCGGCGGTGGTGGTCCACGCCGACCAGCAGTCGCTGACCGAGGCGGTCGCGGCCAAGCTGGTGACGCGGATCGCCGAGGCGCAGGCCCAGCGCGGGTCGGCGTCGATCGTGGTGACCGGCGGCGGCGTCGGCACCGCCGTGCTGGCCGCGCTGAACGGGGCCCGCAACCGCGGCTCGGTCGACTGGCGCAGGCTCGACGTCTGGTGGGGCGACGAGCGGTTCCTGCCGGCCGGGGACCCCGAGCGCAACGAGACCGGCGCCCGCCAGGCCCTGCTGGACCACGTGGACCTGGACCCGGCGCGCGTGCACGCCATGCCCGCGGCCGACGGTCCCGACGGCGACGACCCCGAGGCCGCCGCCGGGCGTTACGCCGCCGAACTGGCCGCCGCCGCCCGGGCCGAGAGGGCGGGCGGCGAGCCGGACGAGGGGCCGGACGGCGGGGCGGGGCTGCCGACGTTCGACGTGCTGATGCTGGGCGTCGGCCCGGACGCGCACGTGGCGTCGCTGTTCCCGAAGATGTTCGACCCGTCCGAGGAGCGGACGGTGGTCCCGGTGCACGACTCGCCCAAGCCGCCGCCGACCCGGATCTCGCTGACCATGGCGGCGATCCGGACGGCCCGCGAGGTGTGGATCCTGGCGGCCGGCGGGTCCAAGGCCCACGCCGTGGGGCTCGGCCTGTCACCCGCCGCCGACCCGCTGGAGGCCCCGGTGGCCGGGGCGCGCGGCGCGGAGCAGACGCTGTTCCTGCTCGACGCCGCCGCGGCGGGCGGGCTGCCGCCCGGCGTGGCGGGCTCCGACGCCCCCTGACCTGCGGCCGCCCCGGCGACGAGGGCCGGTCCGGGATCCGTCCCGGACCGGCCCTCCGATCGTTTGCATAGTCCCGGCAGGTGGGGAAGACCCGTGGTGACAGGGGAAGAGCCGAGGACCGACGAGGAGGACACGGTGCTGAGGAGTCGGACGGCGACGGCGGGAGCGGCGGTCACCGGGGCGCTGACGCTCGTCCTGGCCGGATGTTCGTCCGGCGGGGACGGCGGCAAGGGCGGCGGCGAGGGCGGCGACGCCAAGGCCGCGCCGCCGGTCATCACCCCGGCCAACGGGACCAAGCAGGTCGCCCCGGACCAGCCGGTCACGGTCAGGAGCGACAAGGGCCGGATCACCAAGGTCACGGTGACCGGGCCCAAGGGAGACAAGCCCGAGGGCGCGCTGTCCGCCGACGGCAGGTCCTGGCAGACCCGCTGGGGGCTCCGGCCGGACGCCACCTACACCGTCACCGCCCAGGGCGAGGGCGGCACCGCCACCTCGACGTTCACCACCCTGAAGGCGCGCCGCGAGCTGGAGACCGGCATGTCGCCGCTGGAGGACGAGAAGGTCGGCGTCGGCATGCCCGTCCAGCTCCTGCTGAGCCTGCCGGTCACCACCAAGCAGGCCAAGGCCGAGCTGGAGAAGCGCCTTGAGGTGCGCATGTCCAGGCCGGTCCAGGGCGCCTGGTACTGGATCAGCGACAAGGAGGTGGACTTCCGCCCCAAGGACTACTGGCCCGCGGGACAGAAGGTCCAGGTCGTCGCGCGGCTGGCCGGGCTCAAGGTCGCCGAGGGCACCTACGGCGCCAAGGACCGCGTCCTGAACTTCACCGTCGGGCCCCGCCACGTCACCACCATCAACGCCAAGAAGCACGAGGCGGTCGTCACCGACGGCGGCAAGGTCGTGCGCCGCATGAAGGTCAGCCTGGGCAAGCCCGGCGACGACAGCTACACCGGCGTGATGATCGCGCAGGAGAAGAACCCGGCGATGGTGATGGACTCGGCCACCACCGGCAACCCCGGCGAGTACCGCACCCCCACCAAGTGGAACGTCCGCATGACCTACAGCGGCACCTTCATCCACTCGGCCCCCTGGTCGACCGGCTCGCAGGGAAGCGCCAACGTCAGCCACGGCTGCGTCAACGCCTCCCCCTCCGACGCCAAGTGGTTCTACGACTTCACCAAGCGCGGCGACGTCATCGAGGTCACCGGCACCACCCGCAGGCTGCGGTTCGGCAACGGCCCCACCCCGTGGGCCAAGTCCTGGCAGGACTGGCTGAAGGGCAGCGCGCTGGGCGCCCCCGTGACGGGGACGCCCCTGAAGTGACGCGCCGGATCACTTCTCGCAGGTGATGTTCCGGGCGGGCACCCGGCCGGTGAGCACGTAGCGGTGCACCGCGTCGTCCACGCAGGCGTTGCCGTAGCCGATCTGGTAGGGCGCGTGGACGTCGGCGCCGCGCAGCGTGACCAGCCGCGAGCCCCGCAGCAGCCCGTGCAGGATCCGCGTGCCCTCGTAGGTGGTGCGGGTGTCGCCGGTCGCGCCCACCAGCAGCGCCCGCGTGTGCGCGCCGATCCGCGTCATCGGCTCGCGCGGCTTGACGGGCCAGAACGCGCACGGGTTGATGTTGTGCCCGATGCTCCCGAAGATCGGGGCCTTGGCGCGGTTCCGCTCGATCTCCCGCCAGTAGTACTCCGGGTCGCCGGGCGCGCCGCCGTCGCCGCAGATCAGGGCCATCTGCGCGCTGCCGTACCGCGACTCGGCCCCGGTCAGCAGGAACTCCAGGTTCTCCTTCAGCGCCCCGGTGGGCGGCGCGGGGCGCCCGGCGGCGGCGCGGGCCATCTGCGCCGCCGCGTCGGCCAGCGTGGCGCGCGCCGGGTCGCGGTCCTCCTGGAGCAGGTTCAGGAGGACGACGGGGGTCACCGTGTCGTCCACCCGGTACCTCCCGAGCCGCAGCGGCTCGCGCCCCGACGCCGCGATCGTCTTCCGCACGGTGGCCAGGACCGCGCCCCGGGTGGTGCCGAGCCCGTAGGTGCGGTGCCGCCGCGCCGCCCAGTCGGCCCAGCGCGCGAACGCCCGCTCGTTGGCGCCGACCATGCTCTTGCCCAGCAGACCGCCCCACACGGCGGGGTCGACGCCGCTGTCCAGCACGGCCCGGTCCAGCCGGCCGGGGAACATCGTCGCGTACACCCCGCCCAGGTAGTTGCCGTAGGAGCCGCCGCTGTAGGAGATCCGGCGCTCGCCGAGCGCGGCGCGCACCACGTCCATGTCGCGGGCGATGTTGCGGGTGGAGATGTGGGGCAGCAGGTCGGCGTGGCGTTCCCCGCAGCGCCGCGCGAGATCCCTGGCCAGCGCGGTCGAACGAGGCCCGGCTCAGCCCCGCCGAGCGGATCCACGTCGCCGTCGGCCACCCGCAGTCCACCGGGGCGCTGCGCCCGATGGAGCGCGGGTCCATCCCCACCAGGTCGAACCGGGTCCCCGCCTCCCTCATCAGGCCGCGCATGTAGGGCGGCATGTCCAGGGCGGGACCGGGTCCTCCCCCGTTGAGGATCATCGTGCCGATGCGGCGCTCGGTGGCCCTCAGCCGGGAGATCGCGATCGTGATGGTGCGGCCACCCGGGTTCGCGTAGTCGAGCGGCACGGTGACGTCGGCGCAGCGCGCCCCGGCCTTGTCCAGGTCCTTGCCCACCTGGTCGTCCGGGCCCAGCGTGCACTTCTTCCAGACGACGGGCTGGCGGTGGAAGCGCTCCAGCCCGTCGGTTCGGGCCGGTCCGCCGGCGCGCGCCGGGGCCGCCAGCCCCGCCGCCGCGACACCGAAGGCCGCCAGGGTCACGATGGTCCTCTTCACGATTCCTCCCCGCACAGCGCGGTCTGCAACAACTCCAGCTCGTCCTTGGCGGCGGCCTCGGTGGCGGTGTTCTCGTTGAACATCACCGCCGCGCGCCGCCCGTCCGGCCCGACGACCCCGAACGCGCTCCATCCGTACAGGTGGCCGCCGTGCCCGTACCACTCGCCGCCGCACCGCAGCGGCGTGCTCATCAACCCCAGCCCGTACCGCGCGCCCGGCCAGGTCCGGTCCGGGTCGGCGCGCACGGTGCGCTTCATCTCCCCGAGCAGCCGCAGCGGCAGCAGCCGCCCGCCCAGCAGCGCGCCGAAGAACCGGCTGACGTCGGCCGTCCCCGACACCAGCGCTCCCCCGGCGCCCCCGGCCGAGGCGTTCAGCTCGGTCACGTCCCGCCAGCGCACGGCCCCGTTCTTCTCCTCCCGCAGGTAGCCGCGCGGGTGCGGTCCCCGGATCCATGTCTCGTCACCGGGCCAGTAGGTGTCGCGCAGCCGCAGCGGCCGGATGATCCGCCGGACGACCTCGTCCTCGACCCGGCTCCCGGTGACCCGCCGCACGATCATCCCGGCGAGCACCGAGTTGGTCGTGGAGTAGTGCCAGCGCGTGGTCGGCTTCGGCCGCGCCAGCGCCATCCGCACCAGCTCGGCGGGCTCGAAGTGCTTCCAGCGGAAGTCCTCCAGGTCGTCGAACGCCTCCATGTGGTCGGGCAGCCCGCTGGTGTGCCGCAGCAGCGACCGCACGCTGATCTTCCGCCCGTCGTGGCCGTTCGCCCGGACCACCCCCGGCAGGTACCGCTCCACCGGGGCGTCCAGATCCACCTTCCGCTCCCCCGCCAGCTGGAGCAGCACCGTCGCGGTGAACGTCTTGGTGACGCTGGCGATCCGGCCCCGCTCGCCGGCCCGCATCGGCCGCCGGTCCCGCAGGTCCGCCACCCCGCTGGCGCCCGTCCACGTCCCGCACCGCGGATCGTCGATCCGCACCGCCACGCCCGGTATCCGGTGGACGCGCGTCAACCGGTCCAGCACCCGCTGCACCGCCCGCTGGTCGCCGCACCCCTTCCCGGCCGGCCGCCGTTCGGCCGCCGTCGCCGCCCCTGCCCCCGCCACCAGGACGGCGGCGGCGGCCGTACCCGCCGTCATCACATGTCCGACCCTCATGCCCTGTGACGCTAGGCACCCCGGAACGCCCGCACAGTAGAGCCGTCTCCCCGATCGGACGTTCGGCCAGCCGGTGCCCCGCACGGGTGCCAGCCCCATGGACAGCCCCGTGGACAGCCCCGTCGACCAAAGTCGCACCCGCCTCGACCGGCGGTTACTCCCACCGCCCCCCGACCTGGGTAGCGTGGCATCCGTGAGTCTCCGGCGATCGGCGCACCAGTGGCTGAACGACGCGGGCGTGGCGGGCCTCGGGCTGCTGCTCGGCCTGCTCGTGCTCGCCGGGTCCCTGGAGGACTTCCCCGCCGAGGAGATCCGGGTGCCCCGCGACCTGCTGCTGGGCCTCGTCGCGGCCGTGGTCCTGCTGCTGTACCGCCGCCGCTGGCCCGTCCAGATCGCGCTGGTGCTGGCGTTCGCCCTGTTCTACTCCTCCACCGCGATGGGCGTCGGCGCGGTGGCGCTCTACAACGTCGCCTCCCAGCGCGGCTGGCGGACCTCCGTCAGCCTCGGCCTGCTCAACGCCGCCCTCGTCGTCCCCCTGTTCTCGCTGATGCCCGACCAGTCCTTCAAGGACTACCTGACCTCGGTCGCGGTGTTCCTGCTCGGCTACACCGTCCTGATCGTGGCCGGGATGCTGGCGCGGTCCCGGCGGCTGCTGGTGGAGTCGCTGCGCGAACGCGCCCGCCAGGCCGAGGAGGGCCAGCGCCTGCGCGTCGAGGAGGCCCGCCTGCTGGAACGCGAGCGCATCGCCCGCGAGATGCACGACGTCCTCGCCCACCGCATCTCCCTGCTGGCGGTGCACGCCGGGGCGCTGGAGTTCCACGCCGACGCCCCGGCCGACCAGCGCGCGGCCGCCGGGGTGATCCGCCGCAGCGCCTACGAGGCGATGGAGGACCTGCGCGAGGTGATCCACGTGCTGCGCGAGGGCAGCCGCGCCGAGGACTCCGAACGCCCCCAGCCCGCCCTCACCGACCTGCCCGCCCTGCTGGAGGAGGCCCGCGCCGCCGGGACCCCCGTCGACCTGGACGACCGCGTCCCCGACCCCGCCGGGGTCCCCGCCCGGATCGGCCGCGACGCCTACCGCATCGTCCAGGAGGGCCTGACCAACGCCCGCAAGCACGCCCCCGGCGCGCGGGTGACGATCACCATGGACGTGCCGGGCGACGCGGGGCTGTCCCTGGAGATCCGCAACCCGATCCCGCCGGGCCCGCGCCCCCCGAAGCCGCCCGGGGCGGGCGCGGGCCTGCTCGGGTTGCGCGAACGCGTCACCCTGCTCAAGGGGATGCTGGAGCACGGCGTGACCGCCGACGACCGGTTCCGGCTGTACGCCTGGCTGCCGTTCCCCGTGGAGAAGCCGTGACGCCCCGCGCCTTTACCTTGTAGATCATTGCAGGTCGCGCCGGCCGTCCCCGGCGGTCGTCGCGCGTTCCTCGGGCGGGGCGCCGGGGCTCTAGAGTGGCCCGTATGGACTCACCCATCCGCGTGCTGATCGTGGACGACGACGCCCTCGTGCGCGCGGGCCTGTCGATGATGCTGGCCGGGGCCGAGGGCCTGACGGTCGTCGGGGACGTCGCCGACGGCACCGAGGTGATCCCGGCGGTCAACGAGCTGCGCCCCGACGTGGTGCTGATGGACATCCGGATGCCGCGGATGGACGGCCTGGCGGCCACCGAGCGGCTGCGCGCCCGCCGCGAGCCGCCCGAGATCATCATCCTGACCACGTTCGACTCCGACGACCACATCCTGCGCGCGATGCGGGCCGGGGCCAGCGGGTTCCTGCTCAAGCACACCCCTCCCCCGGAGATCATCCGGGCGATCCGGCAGGTCGCGGCGGGCGAGCCCATGCTGTCGCCGGCGGTGATGCGCAAGATGATGAGCTATGTCGCCGACACCGGCGTGGACCCGCGCCGCGACCGCGCCCGCGCGCTGCTGGGCCGCCTCAGCGAGGGCGAGCGCGCCGTGGCGGCGCTGGTCGGGCGGGGCCGCACCAACAGCGAGATCGGCAGGGAGCTGTCGCTGAGCGTGGCGACCGTCAAGGCGTACGTGTCGCGGCTGCTGACCAAGCTGGAGCTCAACAACCGCGTCCAGATCGCGCTGCTGGTCCACGACGCCGGGCTCACCGAGCCCACCGAGTGACCCCGCCCGGCTGACCGGACGGCCGACCGGACGGCCGACCGGACGGCGGGGCGTCCGCCGGAGGACGCCTTTCGGACGCCGGGAAATCGACTTCGGTCACCGTTGGTCGCGACCATCGGCCGACGCGGCGCCCCGGCCGGGGCCGCGACGCTGGACCCATGATTGAAGTCAGCGGTCTGAGCAAGCGGTACGGGGACGTCCCGGCCGTGCGCGACGTGTCGTTCCGGTGCGAGCCGGGCACCGTGACGGGCTTCCTCGGTCCCAACGGGGCGGGCAAGTCCACCACCATGCGGATGATCTGCGGGCTGACGCCGCCGACCGGCGGCGCCGCCACCGTCAGGGGCGTCCCCTACCGCCGCATCGCCAACCCGGGACGGCACGTGGGCGTGCTGCTGGACGCCGCCGCCCAGCACCCGGGCCGGACCGGCCGGGAGGTACTGACGCTGACCGCCGACCTGCTGGGGGTGGAGCGGGCGCGCGTCGGGCGGATGATGGAGGCGGTCGGGCTGTCGCCGAAGGCCGCCCGGCGGCGGGTCGGGGGGTACTCGCTGGGCATGCGGCAGCGGCTCGGCATCGCGCAGGCGCTGATGGGCGACCCGAGCGTGCTGATCCTGGACGAGCCCGCCAACGGCCTGGACCCCGAGGGCATCTTCTGGATGCGGACGCTGCTGCGCGACTTCGCCGACCGGGGCGGGACGGTGCTGCTGTCGTCGCACCTGCTGCGCGAGGTGGAGGCGGTCGCCGACCGGTTCGTGGTGATCGCGGGCGGCCGGATCGCGGCGCAGGGCACCAAGGCCGAGCTGCTGACCGCACCCGGCGGGATGGTGGTGCGCGGGCTCGACCCGGAGGCGCTGGAGGGGGCGCTGCGGCGGGTGGGGCTGGTCGCGGAGCCGGACGGCGCGGGCGCGTTCGCGGTGCGGGCGACCGCCGAGCAGGTGGGCCGCGCCGCCGCCGAGGCGGGCGTGGTGCTGCTGGAGCTCCGCCAGGCCGGCGGGGGCGGGCTGGAGGAGCTGTTCATGATGGTGACCTCGGGACCGCGGGAGACACGATGACCGCCACCACGACGACGCCGACCGCCGCCGTTCCCGCCGCGTCACTGGACGAGCCCACGCGGCCGCCGCTTCCGCGGCTGGTCCGCGTCGAGATCCGCAAGATGGTCGACACCCGGTCGGGCCGCTGGCTGCTGGCCCTCATCGCGCTGAGCGCGGTGGCGATGATGCCGGTGATGCTGTTCGCCGCGCCGCGCCACGAGCAGAGCCTGGCGGAGATGGTCTCGGCGGCGCAGCTCGGGATCGCGCTGCTGCTGCCGGTGCTGGGCATCCTGTCGGTGACCACCGAGTGGTCGCAGCGCACGTCGCTGGCGACGTTCACGCTGGTGCCCGACCGGCACCGGGTGGCCGCCGCCAAGCTGGCGGCCGGATGGGCGCTGGCGCTGGCGCTGGCGGCGGCCTCGGTGCTGGTGGCGGTGGCGGGCCGCGCCGTCGGCGAGGTGCTGAACCGGTCGGGCGGGAGCTGGGAGCTGGCGCCCGAGCAGCTCGGCAAGGTCGCGCTGCTGGCGCTGATCTCGGTGTCGATGGGCGTGGCGTTCGGGATGCTGTTCATGAACACGCCGCTGGCGATCGTGCTGTACTTCCTGCTGCCGAACCTGTGGAGCGCGATCGGCGCGATGGTGTCGAAGCTGGAGCGGGCCGCCGGATGGCTGGACACCAACCGCACCATGGGCGCGATCGGCGATCCCGGCGTCACCGCCGGGGAGTGGACGCGGCTGGCGGTGTCGCTGGCGGTGTGGCTGCTGCTCCCCCTGGTGGTGGGCCTGGTGCGGCTGCACCGCCGCGAGGTGAAGTGACGGGCGGCGCGGAGGGCGGCGCGAGGAACGCCCGGGGTCAGCGGGTGGACAGGGGCGTCCCGCCGGCCCCGGCGTTCGCGGCGCGTTCGGCGGGGACGCGGCGGGTCAGGGTGAGCCGGAACCCGTCGGGCTTGAGGGTGAGGGTCTCGGTGATCCGCAGGTCGTAGCCGGGATCGGGGACCGGATGGTAGCGGTGCAGCACCAGGCCGAGCGCCATCACCGCCTCGTGGAGCGCGAACTGGCGGCCGATGCAGGCGCGCTGCCCGGTCCCGAACGGCCGGTAGGCGTGCGCGGGGCGCCGCCTGGCCACGCCGGGCGCGAACCGGTCGGGGTCGAAGCGCTCGGGGTCGGGCCACACCGCCGGATCCCGGTGCAGCAGCGGCAGCATCACCATCACCCAGTCGCCGCGTTCCAGGCGGTACCGGCCGCCGAGCACGGTGTCCTCGCGGGCCGCGCGGAAGTAGGCGGGCGCGGTCGGCCACAGCCGCAGCGCCTCGTCCAGCACGGCCCGCACGTACCGGAGCCGGGGGATGTCGGTGAACGCGGGGGCGGGGTCGTCGCCCTCCCCCCACAGCGCGTCCACCTCGGCCTGCGCCCTGGCGAGGATCTCGGGACGGCGGGTCAGGTGGTACAGCGCGAACGACAGCGCCCCGGAGGTCGTCTCGTGGCCCGCGACCATGAACGTGATGACCTGCCGCCGGATGTTCACCGGGTCGAGCGTCCGCCCGGTCCCGGGGTGGGCGGTGCGCAGCATCAGGCCCAGCAGGTCGTCGCGGTCGGGCGTCTCCCCCCGGCGGCGGGCGTCGATCACGTCGTCGACCAGGCGGTTCATCAGGTCCCGGTCGGCGCGGTTGCGGCGCGCGGACCCGGCCAGCAGCCGCCGGACCGGGACCAGCGTCGGGGACGCCGACAGCTGCGCGAACCGCAGCACGCGGGTCATCGCGGTCACGAACGGGTGCGGGCGCTCGTGCTCGAAGGAGCCGAAGCGGTGGCCGAACCCGGTGCGGCCGATGGTCTCCATCGTCAGGCGGGTCATGTCGGCGGCGACGTCGACCTCGGCGCCCGCCCGCGCGGCGGCGTCCCAGGAGGCCAGCAGCTCCCGCGCCACGTCCAGCATGGTCGCGTGGTAGCCGCGCATCGCCTCGCGGGTGAACGCCGGCCGCAGGATGTCGTGGGCGAGCCGCCAGTTCGGCTCGCCGTCCTCGGCGGTGAACAGGGCGTCGCCGACCACCAGGCGCAGCGGGCGCAGGCCGAGGCCGACGTGCTTGGCGAAGCGGCGGTCGTCGTCGACCTCGGCGGCCAGGTCCGCGCCGCCGACGGTGACGATGTCGGTGCCGAGCACCCGGCGGACCGAGATCGGCCCGAGGTCGCGGACCAGCCGCAGCGAGGACTGCACGGGGCGGCGGGGGCTGAGGCCGACGACGTCGCCGAGCAGCGGCAGGCGGTGCGGCGGATGGGGGATGGCGGCGGTGTCCACGGGGCCTCCGGCTTGCTGAATCGAGTTCAGTAGGCCCCACGATGCGCGCGTTACTGAACTCGTGTCAATAGGTAGGATCCAGGCCATGCGGACCCGGCTGAGCACCGAGCGGCGTCGCGCGCAGCTCCTGGCGATCGGCGCCGAGCTGTTCGCCCACCGCCCCTACGACGAGGTGTGGGTCGAGGAGGTCGCCGAGATCGCGCAGGTCTCGCGGGGGCTGCTGTACCACTACTTCCCGAGCAAGCGGGCGTTCTTCCTGGCGATCGTGGAGGCCGAGTCGGCCCGGCTGCTGGAGGCCAGCGCCCCGGATCCGGCGCTGCCGCCGGCCGAGCAGCTGCGGGCGGGCCTGGAGATCTACGTCGACTACGCCGAGCGCAACCCCGACGGGTTCCGGGTCGCGCAGCGGGCCGCCGACAGCGACGCCGACATCCGCCGGGTCAAGCGGTCCCGGACCGCCGCCCAGCGCGACCGCATCCTGGCGGGCCTGGCGGCGGTGACGGAGGTCGACGACACCACGCGGATCGCGGTGAACGGGTGGCTGGCGTTCGTCACGGCGGCGATCCTGGACTGGCTGGACCACCGCAGCGTCACCCGCGAGGAGCTGCTCGACCTGTGCGCGCGGACGCTGTGGGCCGCCGTGGGGGCCGACGGTGTTTGACGTTCACCGCCGACCCTGATGACCTGGAGCGGTGAACGAGACGGTGGAGTTGCGGCTCGGTGTCTACGCGACGCCGGGCGACCGGGACCGGCTGGTCGACCGGCTCGGTTCCTGGCTGCGGGAGCGGCGGGGGGTGCGGGACTGGACCGTGGAGGTCCGGGAGGCCCATGTGCGCCTGGACGACGCGCTGACCGTCGCCGAGATGTACGAGGACCTGGTCGAGCAGTGGCGGATCGAGCAGCCCGGCCGCGACCCCGGCGACCGCGCCCTGTACGAGCTGTACGCCGAGGCCGAGGTCGATCAGACGCTGCTGCCCGCCCCCGCCGACGCGCTGGGCGCCGAGCTGCCCCGCCTGGCCTGCCCGGACCTGGAGCACCCCGGCCCGTGCCCGGTCCCGTGGTCCTCGGCCTGCTGGGTGCGGGAGCCCGACGGGCGGTGACCGGCGGGCCGATGCCGCGTCCGGGGCCCGGAGCGGCCACAATGGGGGTTCCGGCCCGCCCCGTGACAGGAGACCGTTCAGTTTGTCCCGCCAGGACCTTCACGCCGACTGCTCCCGCTGCTTCGCCCTGTGCTGCGTGGCGCTCCCCTTCGCCGCCTCGGCCGACTTCGCGGTGGACAAGCCCGCCGGGAGACCGTGCGCGAACCTGCTCGCCGACTACGGCTGCGGCATCCACTCCGGCCTGCGGGACAAGGGGTTCCGGGGCTGCACGGTCTTCGACTGCTTCGGCGCGGGGCAGAAGGTGTCGCAGCACACGTTCGGGGGGCGCTCCTGGCGGGCGGACCGGGCGACCGGACGCCTGATGTTCGAGGTCTTCCCGGTGATGCGGCAGCTCCAGGAGTTCCTGTGGTACCTGACCGAGGTCCTGGAACGCTCCGAGGCGCGTCCCGTCCACGGTGACGCGCGCCGCGCGCTGGAGGAGGTGGAGGCGCTGACCCTCGGCACCCCCGAGGCGCTGCTGAAGGTCGACGTCCCCGGCGTCCGGGCCGGGGTCAACGAGATCCTGCTGCGCGCCGGTGACCTGGTGCGTTCCGCGCTGCCCGGCCGCACCCGGAACCACCGGGGGGCCGACCTGGTGGGCGCGCGCCTCGGGAACGCCGGGTTGCGCGGGGCGAACCTGCGCGGCGCCTGCCTGATCGCGGCCGACCTGTCGGGGGCGGACCTGCGCGACGCCGAGCTGATCGGCGCGGACCTGCGCGACACGAACCTGGCGGGCGCGGACCTGACCGGCGCGCTGTTCCTCACCCAGGCCCAGGTGAACGCGGCCCGCGGCGACGCCGCGACCCGGATCCCCGCGACGCTCACGCGCCCCGCGCACTGGTAGGCCCGGATCCGCCTAGGGTGGGCGGAATGGGGCTGCGGATCGACCGGGCGCGGATGGCGGAGCAGGTCCGCGCCGCGTTGACGGCCGCCCGCCCCGGGTCGCGGGCCGAGCCGACCGGGTCGCCGGCGGCGGGCGGGGGCGACCTCTACAGCGGCATCGACGTGCGGTGGGTGGTCCCCGACGAGGCGTTCGCGCGGGCGGTGGCCGAGGCTCCGGACGTTCTCGGGACGGTGCAGCCGGTGGACGAGGTGCGCGCGTCCCCCGGCCCCGACCGGTGGCTGCTGTCGGTGCGGTTCCGGGACGTGCCGTTGTTCTGGCGGCTGGACCTGGACGTGCGGGCCGCGTCGGCCGCCGACGGTCCGGAGCACGGGCCCGCCGGTGCCCTGGACGACGTCCTGGACGCGGTCAGGGCGCTGGCCCGCGAACGGCCCGGGGAGGCCCGCGGCCTGCTCGACCGCGGGTTCGCCCGGCTCGGCGCCGACGACCGCGCCACCGGGCGGTGGCTGGACGACGTCGCCCGGCTGGCGCGGGCCGCCGGCGGCGATCCCGCGTTCACCGGGCGGCTCCTCGCGCTGGCCGCCGAACGCCTCGCCGCTCCCCTGCACACCGCGTTCTTCGAGGCGGTCGGGCGCGGGGACGCCGACGGGGCGCGTGCGCTGCTGGCGCGCGGAGCCGACGTCGAGGCGCTCGACCCGCGTTGCTGGCCGCTCGACGGGGAGACCGCGCTGATGTTCGCCGCCTCCCGCGACGACGTCGCGATGGTGCGGCTGCTGCTGGCGGAGGGCGCGGACGTCAACGCGCGGCCGCCGACGGGGTGGACGGCCCTGATGCGCGCCTGCGACGCCGGGGCGGCCGCCGCCGCGCGGGTGCTCCTCGACGCGGGCGCCGACCCCGATCTTGAGAACGTCGAGGGCTACACGGCGTACGACCGCACCCCGGTCGCCTGCACCGAGCTGCTGGATCTGCTCAGTCGTCGCACAGGGCGGTCGTGACGGCGGCGCGCAGGCCGTCCTTCTGGGCCTGGGTGCCGCCGGGGGCGAGGTTCACCATGACGGTGGCCTGACGCTCGCCGGTGGTCGCCCCGGCGATGGTCGAGAAGCCGAGGATGTCGCCCGAGTGGCCCCAGTACTCGCCGCCGCAGGTCAGGGGGACGCGCATCAGGCCGAGACCGTACTCGGCGCCGCCGGAGTTGCCGGTGGGCCGGGTCTGCTTCATCGCGCGCAGCTCGGCGGGGCGCAGCAGGTGCCCGCCGAGCAGGGCGGCGAAGAACCGGTTGAGGTCGGGGGCCGTGGAGATCATCTCCCCGGCGGCCCAGGCCACCGACGGGTTGATCCGCGTGTAGTCGCGGGGCTGCTCGCCCGGGGTCGTGCGCAGGTAGCCCCTGGGATGCGGGTCGGGGATGCCGGCGCGGTCCCCGGGGACCGAGGTGCCGCGCAGGTCCAGCGGCCTCAGGAGGCGCTTCCGGATCGCCTCGCCGTAGGGGCGGCCGGTCACCTTCTCGATGAGGAGCCCGGCGAGGACGTAGTTCGCCCCCGAGTACTTGTAACCCTCGCCCGGCTTGAACAGGCGGGGGTGGGCGAGCGAGTACCCGAGCAGCTCGCGGGGGTCGCGGTGCTTGAGCGGGTGCTCGACGGCCTCCCCGATCCCCATGTGCTCCACGTTGTCGGGCAGGCCCGAGCGGTGCCCGAGCAGGTGCCGGACGGTGATCTCCCGCCCGTCGTTGCCGTTGCCCCGCACCAGGCCGGGCAGGTAGCGCTCGATCGGCGCGTCGAGGTCCACCCGGCCCTCGCCGACGAGCTGGAGCACCACGGTCGCGGTGAACGCCTTGGTCACGCTGCCGATCCGGAACCGGCTGCCCGGCGGCACCGGCGTGCCGCGCCGCAGGTCACCGACGCCGCTGCGGACCTCGGTGGCGCCGTTCCGGTCCCGCACCACGGCCAGCGCCCCCGGCGTCCCGGCCTCGGCGGTCAGCCGCCGCAGCGCGTCCCGCAGCCCGGCGTGCCCGGCGCCCGCCGAGGCCGTGCCCCCGCCCGCGGCCAGCACCAGGACGAGCGCTCCGCCAACGGCCTTCGTGCTTCGCATCATGACGCCTCCCTTGGATCTTGTGGGACGTCACGTTAGGAATCCGGGACGCGGAGGCGCTTCACCCGTGAGCGTTGTCCGGCTTCTGGCACCCAGGGGCCAGGCGTCCCCGGGCGGACGGGTCCGGCCGGCCAAAATGGGGAGCTCGGCGGCCTCGGGGAGTGCCAGGCTACGCGGCATGAACGTTCGTCTGGTGCCCTGGTCGGAACCCGCACTCGATCTCCTGAGGCGGACCAACACCCCGGAGATGCGCCGCTGGGTCGGCGGCCCCGAGTCGGAGGAGGAGCTGCTCGCCCGGCATCGCCGCTACCTCGCCATGACGGAGGCGGGCGACGGCCGCGTGTTCGCCGTCCTGCTCGACGACGAGATGGTCGGCAGCATCAACTACCACCGGCACGACTGGCGGGGCGAGCAGATCTACGAGACCGGCTGGAGCGTCCTGCCGCCCTACCAGGGGCGCGGCGTCGCCGCCGCGGCCGGTGCCGCCCTGGTCGACGTCGTGCGGGAAGCCGCCCGCCGCCCCGGCGCGCCCCGCATGCTGCACGCGTTCCCCTCGGCCCGGAACGCCCCCTCGAACGCGCTCTGCCGCCGCCTCGGCTTCACCCTGCTGGGCCCCTGCGACTTCGAGTACCCCAGGGGCAGCGGCACGCTGATGCGCAGCAACGACTGGGTCCTCGACCTCACCGGCCCGGCCCGCCGGTGAGGCGGGGGGTCAGGCGTTCCAGAGGCTCGCCACGCTCACGCCCAGTTCGGTGAACAGGCGGCGGAGGATCGACAGGGAGAGGCCCTGCACGTTGGTGGGGTCGCCGTCGATGCCCTCCACGAACCAGCCACCCCTGTGGGAGCTCTTGAACGCCCCGGCCACCGCCAGTGGCTCGCCGGTCTTCACGTACTCGGCGATCTCCTCGTCCGACAGCTTCGCGAAGCGCACGGTCGTGGTGCCCAGCGCGGTGACGGTCCGGCCCGCCGCGACGTCGATCACGCAGTGGCCGGTGTGGAAGGCGGCTTCCCTGCCGGAGATGCGCCGCCAGACCTCGACGGCGGTCTGCGGATCGCCCGGCTTGCCGTAGACGGTCCCGTCGAGCTCCAGGACCGAGTCGCCGCCGATGACGAAGCCCTCGGTCACGCCGCGCGCCACCGCCGACGCCTTCGCCTCGGCCAGCCGCAGCGCGAGCCGCGACGGCGTCTCGCCCGGCAGTGGCGTCTCGTCGACGTCGCTCGGCATCACCACGGGCTCCACGCCCGCGCGCCGCAGGATGTCCAGGCGCGACGGGGAGCCCGACGCGAGAACGACCTTCGTCATGTTCCGCCCTTCCACGATCTTGTCGGCGCGCGCTGTTATGGTCGCGGCCGTGGCCAATCGTTCCTACCTCTACTCCGCCGACGGGCTGCCCACCGAGCAGAGCAACCCGAAGCCGATCCGGTGCGTCTCCGAGCACAACTGGAGCATCCCGCTCGCCCACAAGATATTGGTCGGACGCGGCACCGCCGTCGTCCCGTCCATGATCTGGAACCCGCGCATCGGCATCGCCGGGGACTACGACGCCGGGGCCGAACTGCTGACCGACCTGCTGCGGGTGGTGGGCCAGGGACTTCCGGACGGAGACTTCGCCGAGTGCGTCGCCAGGACCACCGCGCACCTGGACAAGCAGCGCGCGAAGTACTTCCTGCTGGAGACCGGCGAGATGGTCTCGCTCGGGGACGAGGACCCCGAGGAGGCGGTGCGCGGCCTGGTCGAGTACGACATCCCCGCTGAGGTGGCCCGGGCGGAGGCGGCCATCGCCGGGGACGACGACGCCTGGCTCGCCTCCGTCCGCGCCGGGTGGCAGGACAACTTCGCGTCGTTCTACAGCGACTGGCTCTACTTCTCCTTCCCCGAGGACTGAGGGGCGTCCAGGAAGGGCCGCACCCGGCGCAGCACGTCGGCGGCCCGGTCCCAGCCGCCCTGGTGGTCGGCGTCGGGCACGGAGAAGAAGGCGGTGCCGGTGCGTTCGGCGAACGTCCGCATCGGCTCGTGCCACGGGTCGGCCGTGCCCGCGTACATCAGCGTCGGAACGCCGGAAGCCGCCAGCTCGGCGTGCAGGCCGGGTTCGCGGGAGAACGCCGCGTAGTTCGCGCGCAGGGCCTCGGGGTCGCCGTTCTCGATGACCGCAGCCTGGGCGGGGTCGGCGGCGGCCCCCCGCTCCATCAGCGGGTAGGGGTCGGTGTCGGCGGGCAGGCCGAGGTGGTCGAGGGTCGGGCCGACCGCCGAGCGGAAGCCGTCGAGGGGGTCGAAGGCGCCCGCGACCAGGCGGGTGAGGCGTTCGGGCGCGTGCGCCGCGACCGCGTAGCCGGTCAGGGCGCCCAGCGAGTACCCCCAGAACGCGGCCCGGTCGATCCCGAGGTCGTCGAGCACGGCGACGACGTACGCGGCCCGGCGTTCCAGCGCGTACGCCGCCGGGTCACGAGGGGCGTCACTCGCTCCCAGCCCGAGCGGGTCCACCGTGACGACGGTGTGCGCGGCCGCCAGCGGAGCGGTGTAACCGGCGCGGTCCCAGTGCGCGCCGATCTGGAACATTCCGGGGTGCAGGAGCAGCGGGGCCCCCTCCCCCGCCACCTCGTAGGCGATTTTGAATCCGTTGCTGCGCGCGACGGGCATGCCGAACCTCTCTGTCCAGGAACGTTACGACTTGTAACGGGCCCCATCCTGGGCCATGATCGAAAACTCCGGAAGGAGGCACTTTCTTGTCGCAACGGAACACCGCCGTAACGGACCAGGCCACGGACTGCCCGATCCGCGA
This sequence comes from Actinomadura kijaniata NBRC 14229, assembly GCF_001552175.1. Lineage (GTDB taxonomy): Bacteria > Actinomycetota > Actinomycetes > Streptosporangiales > Streptosporangiaceae > Spirillospora > Spirillospora kijaniata. Next base: position 23,938 of record NZ_BCQR01000097.1, on the reverse strand, counting down.
GGTGCTGGCCCTGATCGGTGACAAGTGGAGCGCGCAGGTGCTCGTCGAGCTGGGCGACGGCCCCCGCCGCTTCACCCAGCTGGAGCGCGCGATCGAGGGCGTCAGCCGCCGCATGCTGACGTTGAGCCTGCGCAACCTGGAACGCAACGGCCTGGTCACCCGGACCGTGCACCCCGACTCCCCACCCCGCGTGGAGTACGCGACCACGGCGCTGGTGGAGGAGATCCGCGAGCCCCTGGAGGCGCTGTCCGCCTGGGCCCGCCGCGCGGCCCCGGCCATCACGGAGGCCCGCCACGCCTACGACACGCGCCGGGAGGAGCCCGTCACCCCTCGCGCTTGACCATGGAGAGAAGCCCACGCCACCCGGCCGGGGAGAGAACGAGCACCGGCCCGGACGCGTCCTTGGAGTCGCGCGCGGCGACTCCCTCGGCGTTCGTCAGAACAGCGACCTCCACACACTGAGTGCCCTGGCCTGAGCTGTGACTGCTCTTGCGCCAGCGCGTCTCACGGTTCGGCGGCGCGCTCATTTCCCGGACACCAGCCGCTCGACCAACCCGCGCCAGTCGGCAGCCGAGAAAGCGAGGACCAGTCCGGACGGATCTTTGGAGTCGCGCGCGGCAACCCCTCGGGCGTTCATCAGAGCCGCGACCTCCACACACTCCGTGCCCGCGCCCGAACTGTGGCTGCTCTTCCGCCACAAGCCCCTCATGCTCTGCCATTCATGCATAGCTGGACGCTATCCGCTCGATCAACGCCACGGAGTCCGCTTGCGGCAAAGCCAGTTCCCTCAGGCTGTCGAACGCTGAACGGTAGTGGCCGATGTTCTCGGCATCATCGATGTACTGACTCATCGTGAGACTGTGCACTGTCACGACTTGAAGCTCGTTCCGCCCAACTCCCACGTCCAGGATCGAGAACGCTCCGTTCGTCCCCGGATGCATGCCAGCCTTGAACGGCAGCACCCGAAGGTCAATGTTCGGCGCGGCGGCTGCCCCTAGCAGGCGATCCAGTTGAGCCCGCATGACAACGGGACCCCCCACTTCCAGATGCAGCGCCCCCTCACCGAGCACCACAGCCAAGTGGGGCGGCCGGGCGCGGCGGAGAACGCGCTGACGACGCATCCGAAAGTCGACCTCAAGCTCACAGTCGAGGGACGGGCTAAGCCGTTCGACATAACACTTGATGATCGTCCTGGCGTATTCCTCCTCTTGAAGAAGGCCGTGAACCAACTGCGGCTCAAAGGCGCTGATGCGTGACGCGTCGCCCTCCAGCGACGCGTAGTCGACGGCGTTGGGATCGAGTCGTTCCTCGAAACCCCTCCACCAGCCGTCGCGGCGGCCCTTGTCGGCCAGGTCGAGGAGTTGGGCGCGGAGTCTGTCGTCGGTGATGCCGTAGCCGTCGAGGATCTGCGCGAGGTCGCGGGGGCGGATGGCGCGGCGGCCGTTCTCGTACTCGCTCAGTGACGCCTGGGAACGGCCCAGCAGCCGCGCCGCGCTCTCCTGCGTCAACTCCCGCTCCTCGCGGATGCGCCGTAGCTCGATCCCGATCCTTCGCCGCCGGTAGAGTCCGCGCCCCTCTGTGGACATCTCTTCACTGTCGTCACGCTCCGTCGTCGCGGCAACCTGTTCCGCGAAGGCCGATAAATCGGCGTTCGATTCATCGACGGCCGATCCATCGGGGATCCGTGCGAGGCGTTGCGACGGTCACGGTGTGCGACGACGCTGGCGGGGACGGTGAGGAGGTCGGTGATGGGGCCCAGTGAGGCGCGGTTCGCGTTGTTCGTCCGGCTGGTGTGGGAGATGCGGGCGGTTCCGGCGACGACCGTGATGGTGTTCCCGCACAACGCCGAGCCCGTTCTCGGGGTGCGGCGGCGCGGGTGCCGGCGGTTGGTCTGGCGGGGCGTGGAACTGGAGGCCGACCGCCTGGAGCTGGTGGCGCGGCGGATCGCGACGGAGGCGGCGGCGTGAACGGGCCGCTGCTGGCGGTGCTGACGCTGCCGGGCGTCGAACGGTCGGCGCCGCTCGCGCGGAGTTTCCTGCGCGACACCCTCGTCCCCGGCCATCTCACCGAGCGTGACGAGACGCTGGACGACATGGCGCTGGTGGTGGACGAGCTGGTGGGCAACGCGATCCGGCACACCGCCTCCGGGCGGGGCGGCAAGGTCACGATCGCCCTGTCCCGGGAGGCCGGGACGTTCCGGGTGGAGGTCACCGACGACGGCGCGGGCGGGGCGCGGCCGGCACCGCATCCCCGTCCCGAAGGGGAGAGCGGGCGGGGCCTGCACATCGTCGCCGCGCTCGCCTCCCGCTGGGGGCACCACGCCGACGGTCCCCGCACGCTGGTGTGGGCGGAGTTCCCGTCCCACCGTCCGGGCGCGAGGCCGCAGTAGCCCGGGGCGACGGCGGACGCGCACCCGTTCCCACCTGCTTCTTTCGCCCTACCGCGTGCGGTACTTGCGGATGTGACGCTACGTGATCAACTCCACCTGAAGTACGGAAAATTCTCATTCTGCGTGACGATGTATGTGCGGACGGTGATTTCTACGCTCGGTTACGAGTGGCGGTCGAACGAGCGCCACGTCGAGAAGGGAACACCATGCCTTTCAGTAAGCGAACGGCCCTCAAGGCGGGCGTCGTCGGCCTGGCCGCCGGTGCCTGCCTGGGCGTCACCACGGGTGGCGCTCTGGCGGCGGCCCCGGCGGACACGGCCGACAAGGCGGCCCGTACCTGTCACGTCCGTCCCGACGGCAAGCTGTTCTGCGAGAACAAACGCGACGCCAACCTGTTCGAGCACCCCAACAGCACCAGCCGGGTCGTCGACACCCTCAAGACCAGTCCCAGCGTCTTCGCCTGCTACAGGCGCGGGGAATGGCACCACGGAGGCAACGACGTCTGGTACTACACCAACGGCGACGTCACCAAGAGGTGGGGTTACATCCCGGCCGTGCACCTCTACACCACCACCGACCCGCCGGCCGGTATGAGGGCGTGCTGACCTGACCGGTCACGACGTCAGAACCCTGGGGGGCTCCGAGGCGCATCGCCTCGGAGCCCTTCCGGCATCGCGGCGTGCGTCAGGCGCGGTGTTCGGGCAGGTCGAGCACGACCTTGCCGGGGACGCGCCGGGCGAGGAGGGCCTCGGCCGCCTCCGACACCTCCTCCCAGGGGCCGCGCCAGCCGACCTGCGGGTCGAGACGGCCCGCGCGCAGCAGCCCGACCAGGTAGTCCAGGTCGGGGCCGAAGGGCCCGGCGACGTTGAAGTTCTCGATCCGCCCCCGCGCGGTCCGGGTGCGGGCGGTCTCGAAGTCGATGAGCGTCGGGCGCCGGGACGCCATCCCGATCGCCTGGACCACCCCGTCGTCCTCCAGCCGCATGAACGCCTCGGCCAGCAGGTCGCCGCCGACGTTGTCGAGCACGCCGTACACCGGCGCGGACAGCCCCTCGACGCCCACGGTCACCTCGGCCGCGCCCAGGTCCGCCAGTCCCACCGCGCGGGCGGGGTCGCCGACCGAGGCCACCACGTGGGCGCCCGCCAGGGCGGCCAGTTGCACGGCGAAGCGCCCGACGCCCCCGGAGGCGCCGGTGACCAGCACCCGCCGGCCGATCACCGAGCCCAGCCGGCGCAGGGCCTGCAGGGCGGTCACCCCGGCGACCGGCAGCGCGCTCGCGGCGCCGAGGTCCACCCCGTCCAGGACCACGGCCAGGTCGGCGGTGTCGGCGGCGCGCAGCTCGGCCCACGCGCCGCTCCAGCCGAAGGTCACCACGCGCGTGCCCACCGGCGGGCCGGACCCGTCGGCGGCGGCCCGGACGACGTGCCCGGCCGCGTCCCAGCCGGAGACGAACCCCGGCGGCGCGTCCGCCGGGCGGAAGGCGATCTCGCCGAAGTTCAGGGAGACGGCGGCGACCCGGACCAGCGCCTGGGAGGGGCCCGGCCGCGGGTCGGGCGCGGTGCCGAGGCGGAGCCGAAGCGGGGCGGCGGCGTCGTGGATCAGGGCTCTCATCTACGGTCCCTCCTGGAGGTGGACGAGCATCTTGCCGATGTTGGCGCCGCGGAGCACGCCGAGGAGCGCGGCCGGGGCCTGGGACAGCCCCTCCACCACGGTCTGGGCGGTGCGCAGCGAGCCGTCGGCGAGCCAGGCCGCCGCCCGTTCGGTCCACTCGGGAAGCAACGGGAGGTAGGAGTCGACCAGCAGCCCGCGCAGCGTCAGCTCCTTGCCGTAGGCGGCGTAGAGGTTGCGGGGTCCGGGGACCGGCCCGGTCGCGTTGTACTGCGAGACGGCGCCCACCAGGGCGAACCGCGCCCCGGTCCGGGCCGAGGCGATGGCGGCCTCCAGATGGTCGCCGCCGACGTTGTCCAGATAGACGTCGATGCCCTCGGGCGCCGCCCGGGCCAGCTGCCCGGCGATCGGCCCGGCGTCGCGGTCGAGGGCGACGTCGAACCCGAAGTCCTCCACCAGCCGGGCGGCCTTCTCCGGGCCCCGCGCCGAGCCGATCACCTTGACCGCCCCGTACCGGCGGGCGAGCTGCCCGGCCACGCTGCCGACCGCGCCCGCCGCCGCCGAGACGTAGACGGTGTCGCCGTGCCGCACCGGGGCCACCCGGGTCAGCGCGGCGTAGGCGGTCAGCCCCGTGGTGCCCAGCGGGCCCAGGTACGCGGACGGCGGCGCCAGCCCGGTGTCCACGACGGTGGCCTCGGACGCGTCGAGCACGGCGTAGTCGCGCCAGCCGCGGAAGTGCGAGACGGTCGTGCCGGGCGGCAGCGCCTCGTCCCGGGAGACGACCACCTCCCCGACCGCGCCGCCGTCCATCGCGGCGCCGAGCGCGAAGGGCGGGATGTAGGAGGGGGCGTCGTTCATGCGGCCGCGCATGTAGGGGTCGACCGACATCCAGGTGTTGCGCACGAGGATCTGTCCCTCGCCGGGTTCGGGGACCTCCCGCTCGACCAGGGCGAACTGGTCCAGGCGCGGTTCGCCGTGGGGACGCGCGCGGAGATGGACCTCCCGGCCGAGCCGGGCAGGGGCCCGCGCGGTCACGGCCGGACCTCGGTCGGCCGCGGGTCGTCCAGCGTCGCGTAGTCGGTGTAGCCGCGGTGGTCGCCGCCGTAGAAGGTGTCGGGGTCGGGCTCGTTGTAGGGCCCGCCCGCCCGGATCCGGGCGTCCAGGTCGGGGTTGGCCAGCCACATGGTGCCGAGCGCGACCGCGTCCGCGACCCCCTCGGCCAGCGCCGCCCGGCCGGTCTCGGGCGTCGCGGGGAACGACTCGGCGGTGGGGTGCGGGCACAGCACCAGCCCGCCCGGCCACTCCTGGCGGATCATCCGGGTCACGTCCCGGGTGAGGATCTCGAAGACGTGCAGGTACGCCAGGCGCGTCGGCGCCAGCGCGCGGACGAGCGCGCGGTACAGCCCGTCGGTGTCGCCCTCGGCCATGCCGTTGAAGGTGATCCCCGGGGAGATCCGCAGGCCGACCCGCTCGGGGCCGACGGCCCGGCTCACGGCCTCCGCCACCTCCACGGTCAGCCGGACCCGTCCCGCGACCGAGCCGCCGTAGCCGTCGGTGCGGCGGTTGGTGGAGTCGGCCAGGAACTGGTGCAGCAGGAACCCGTTGGCGGCGTGCAGCTCCACCCCGTCGAAGCCGGCCTCGACCGCGTTCCGGGCGGCGGTGACGAAGTCGTCGATCGTGGCGGCGATGTCGGCGGCGGTCATCTCCTTCGGCACCGGGTGCTCCAGCAGGCCGTCGGGGGTGAACAGCCGCTCGCCGGACGGGATCGGCGAGGGGGCCAGCGGCAGGGCGCGGTCGCCGTACAGGCTCGGGTGGCCTATCCGGCCGCAGTGCACAAGCTGCGCGACGATCCGGCCCCCGGCGGCGTGGACCGCGTCGGTCACCGCCCGCCACGCCTCGACCTGCCGGGCGGTGTGCAGCCCGGGCGTCTGGATGTAGCCCTGGCCGATCTCGCTGACCTGGACGGCCTCGGTGATGATCAGCCCGGCGGAGGCGCGCTGCGCGTAGTACGCCGCGGTGGATCGGTCCACCAGCCCGCCGTACGCCCGGCTGCGCGTCATCGGGGCCATCACCAGCCGGTTGGGCAGCTCCAGCTTGCCCAGGGTCAGCGGTTCGAAGAAGTCGTTCACGGATGCGTCCGTTCCTCGTTGAAGGGGTACGCGCCCAGCCTGCTGTCCGGCGGCGCCGCTACCCAGACGCCGGTTCTGGCTAGCCAGTCGTTGACCAGTCAGCGGCAGGGCGGGCGGGCTCCGCCGTGCGCGGTCCTCCCCCATAGGCTCGCCGGATGGATGTGCGTGCCGAACTGAGCCAGTTCCTGAAGTCGCGCCGGGCCCGGCTGCGCCCGGAGGACGTCGGGCTGGTCCGCTACGGTGAGCGGCGCCGGGTGCCGGGGCTGCGCCGGGAGGAGCTGGCGCAGCTGGCGGGGATCAGCATCACCCACTACACCCGCCTGGAGCAGGGCCAGCGCCAGCACGTGTCGGCCCAGACCCTGGACGCGATCGCCGACGCGCTCCGCCTCACCGGCGACGAGCGCGCCCACCTGCACCACCTGGTCCGCCCCGTTCGGCCGGGCGGGGCCGCCGGGCCCCCGGCCGTCCGGGAGGGCGTACGCGACCTGCTGGACTCCCTGGAGATCGTCCCCGCCGTGGTGACCGGCCACCGCACCGAGCTGCTGGCCTGGAACCCCCTGATCTCCGCACTGGTCGGGGGCATCGAGAAGCTGCCCCCGGAACGGCGCACCATGTCCCACTGGGTGTTCTTCGACGAGGACGCCCGCCGGGTGCTGGGCGACACCTGGGAGGAGCACGCCCGCAACAACGTCGCCTTCCTCCGCACGGCCGCGGTCCGGCGCCCCGGGGACGAGCGGCTGCGCGGGCACCTCGCGGTGATGCGCGTCCAGAGCCGGGAGTTCGAGGACCTCTGGCAGGAGCACGAGGTGCGGGAGTGGAGCAGCGGGGAGATGCGGATCCACCACCCTCTGGTCGGCCCCCTCGAACTCCGCATCGAGCGCCTCCACTTCCCCGCCGATCCCGACGTCAGCGGGATCGACATGTGGCCGGCCCGTTCCGGCTCCCCGTCCCAGGCCGCCCTTCGCCGCCTGGCCGCCACCCTCCGGCGCCCGGCCTCCTGAGGTCCCGTCACCGGGCCTGCGGGGCGCTGGCGGGGATGATCCGGTAGTCGCGGCGGAAGACGAGGTTGTGGGCGTCGGCGGCGGCGATGGCGCGCAGCGTGGGCAGTTCGGCGGCGGCCTGGTCGGGGGTGAAGACGTTCAGCGGCCAGTCGCCGACGGTGCCGCCGCGCAGGTGCGGGTGGTGGAACCCCGCGCCGTAGAAGGCGTGCAGGGTGATCGGCGGGATCCCCGCGCGCCGCTGCCGGGGCCAGGACAGCGTCCAGCGGGCGTGCAGGCCGCCGTCGGGGTCCCGCCGGACGCCGGTGGCCTCGGTCCGGCCCTCGCCCAGCAGCAGTTCGGCGTCGGCCTCGGCCAGCGCGCGGCGGGCGTGCGGGTCCAGCAGCGCGACCGCCCGGTGGAACAGCGCCTCCTTGTCGGCGCGGCTGCGGGCGTGGTCGCCGTGGGTGCCGTCGCGCAGGTCGGCGAAGTGGCGCAGGAGCGCGTCGTGAACGGTGCTCATCGGGGGTCCTCCAGTTCGGTGTAGGCGGCGGCGAGGCGGCGCCGGAAGAGGGGGCTGGTCAGGAACGCGCCGTGGCCGAGGCCGGGCAGCTCCGCCAGCCGGACCGCGACGCCGTCGCGCCGCAGCCGGTCGGCGTGGGCGCGGGTGTCGTCGGCGACGGGGTCGGCGTCGCCGACGGCGATCGCGGCCGGGGGCGCGCCGCGCAGGTCGGCGGCCTCCAGCGGGGTGCTGTAGAGCCGTCCGGGCCATCCGCCGGGGCCGCGGTGGTCGGCCCAGGCGGCGCGCAGCACGGCCGGGGTGGGGAACGCGGCGGGCTCGCGGCGGTAGGAGGCGGCGCGGCAGGCCGGGTCGATGGGCGGATAGGCCAGGACCTGGGCGGCGAGCCGGACGCCCCGGTCGCGCGCCACCAGCGCGGCGGTCGCGGCCAGGGTCGCTCCGGCGCTGTCGCCGCCGACGGCCACCGGCAGGGGGGTCCGGGCCCGCGCCCAGTCCACGGCCGCCAGCACGTCCAGCAGGGCGGCCGGGTGGCGGTGGGCGGGGGCGAGCCGGTAGTCCAGGCTGACGACGACGGCGTCGGCGGCCAGTGCCAGGTCGGCGACGGGGCCGTGCCAGGCGGCGGCCGAGCCGGTGCGCCAGCTGCCGCCGTGCGCCCACACCAGCCACCGCCGGGGGGCGGCGGGCCGGTAGACCCGGGCGGGAACGGTCCCGTCGGTCCCGGGGACGGCAGCCTGGTGCCAGGTGAGCCGGGCCGGTGTGGTGCGCGTGGCGGACATGGTGGGTGTGACCTTTCGACGCGGGTGGTCAGGCGTTCTCAGGCGCGGAGCCGGAGGTCCGGGAGCGTCCGAGGAACGCCGCCGCCAGCAGGGACCCGGCCACGACCAGGGCGGCGTTGACACCGATGGCGGTCCGCACCCCCGACAGGACCGCGTCCGCGCCGACGGCTCCGGCCATGGCGGCGGTGGCGATCGCGCTCATGATCGGGGTGCCCATGGTGATGCCGACCTGCTGGGTCATGGTGGCGATCCCGGTGGCCCGGCCCTGGTCGGCGTCCGGCAGCCCGGAGGTGGCGCTGACCATGAAGGCGACGATCACCAGCATGTTGCCGACGCCGCCGACGAAGGTGGCGGCCAGCAGCAGCCACAGCCACGCCTGGTCGGCGCCGAGCGCGACCAGGGGCACCGTCGCGGCGGCCTGCACCAGGCCGCCGCCGAGGATGGTGGCGCGGGTGCCGAAGAGGCCGACGACGCGGCCGCCCAGGGTGCCGCCCAGCACGGTGCCGAGGCCCAGCACCCCGAACGCCAGCCCGGTCGCCAGCGGCGAGTAGCCCAGCACCTTCTGCAGGTAGAGGGTGAGCAGGAAGACCAGCGAGGTCTCGGTGACGAAGGCGACCAGCCCGGCGGCGTTGCCCCAGATCACGTTGCGGCGGCGCAGCAGCGCGACGGGGATCAGCGGCGCGGCGGCGCGCTTCTCGACGAACCAGAACGCCACGGTCAGCGCGGCCCCGGCGGCGAGGGCGACCAGGGTGGCGGGGGCGGTCCAGCCGTGCTCGCCCGCCTGGGTGAGGCCGAACACCAGCAGCAGCAGACCGGCGGTGACGGTCGTGGCGCCGGGCACGTCGAGGCGGGGCCGGTCGCCCGACCGGTCATCGGTGATCACGCGGGGGGCGAGCGCGACGACCAGGGCGGCCACCGGGACGTTGACCAGGAACGCCCAGCGCCACGACAGCAGGCTGGTCAGCAGGCCGCCCAGGATCGCCCCGGCGGTGAACCCGGCCGACATCAGCGCGCCGTTGAGGCCGAGCGCCCGTTCGCGCAGCGGCCCCTCGCGGAACGCGGTGGTCAGCAGCGCCAGCCCGGCCGGGGTGATCGCCGCGGTGGCCAGCCCCTGGAGCACGCGGGCGGTCAGCAGCACCGCCGGGTCGGTGGCCAGCCCGCCCAGCAGCGAGGACAGGCCGAGCACGGCCATGCCGCCGACGAACAGCCGCTTGCGGCCCACCAGGTCGGCGACGCGGCCGAACAGCAGGGTGAAGCCGGCGGCGGCCAGGGCGAAGGAGGTGGCGATCCACTGCAGGTTCGCCAGCGAGAAGCCCAGCCCGGCGCCGACCTCGGGCAGCGCGACGTTCAGGATCGAGAAGTCCACGGCGACCATGAACTGGGCGCCGAGCAGCAGGGTGAGCAGCAGCCGTTCCCGGCCGGTCATCCGGGTCCTGGACCCGGACGCGGCGACCGGCGGCACGGCTGTGGTGGATGCGGCCATGGTTCTGCCCCTTCGATGACGTTAACGGTTCTGTGGTTCCGTTAAGATGATGGGGAGCCTAGCAGAAGACCCGGCCTAAATGAAACTGGAGTCCCGTTATGACGGATGCAGCGTCCGCTCCTGGCACCGTCCGCCCCGGTGGCCGCACCGCCCGGATCCGCGCCGCCGTGCTGCGCGCGGCCGAGGACGCGCTGATCGAGTGCGGTTTCGCCGGGGTGGACCTGGCCGAGATCGCGCGCCGCGCCGAGGTGGGCAAGACGACCGTCTACCGCCGGTGGGGCACCCCGCAGGGCCTGGTCGCCGACCTGCTGGCCGACATGGCCGAGCAGTCGGTCCGCCGCACCGAGACCGGCTCGCTGGACGGCGACCTGCGCGCCAACGCCCGCCTGGTGGTGGACACCCTCACCGACCCGCGCCAGGGCGTGCTGTTCAAGGCGGTGATCTGCGCGGCGACCACCGACGAGCGCACCGCCCAGGCCCTGCACCGCTTCTACGCCACCCGGATCGCCGAGTGGGCGCCCTGCGTGGACCAGGCGGTCCAGCGCGGCGAGGCCCCCCACGGCACCGACGCCGCCGAGGTGATCCGCGCGGTCTCGGCCCCGCTGTACTACCGCTTCCTGGTCAGCGGCGACCCCCTGGACACCGCCGTCGCCGACCAGGTCGCCCGCACCACCGCCCACGCGGCCGGAGCGGGCGCCTACGTCCGCTGACCGCCCCGCCGCTTCCGCGCGGCGAACGCCGCGGCATGGCGGACCGTCCGGTCACCGCGGCGACGGCCTTGGCGGAGGCGGTGGCGCGGCGTTCCAGCAGCGCGGACCCCGTCGCGCAGGTCGTCGGGAAGACCGGCGACCGAGGAGGTCGCGGACGCCTCAGGGAGCGTGGATCACCGGCGCGTCCAGCGCCCGGACGGTGGGGTCGTCGGCGCCGGCGTCGGTGATCACCCCGGCGACCTCGGCCAGCGGCAGGACGGTGAACCGGGACGCGGTGCCGATCTTCTCCGAGCTGGCCAGCACGTAGGTGTCGGCGGCCTGGCGCGCCAGCGCGCGTTTCATCGCGGCCTCGTCGGCGTCGCCGGTGGTCAGCCCCACCTCGGGGTGCACGCCGGTCACCCCGAGCAGGAACAGGTCGGCGCGCAGGCCGCGGGCGGCCTCCACGGCGGCCGCCCCGCAGGCGACCATCGAGTGCTTGAACAGCCGCCCTCCGATCAGGTAGACCTCCACGTCACGGTGGTCGGCCAGCGCGCCGGCCACGGTCGGGCTGTGCGTCACCACGGTGGCGCGCAGGTCCGGCGGCAACGCCTGGACGACCGCGTGGGCGGTGGTCCCGCCGTCCAGGATCACCGTGCTGCCCGGTTCGACCAGCGCGGCGGCCGCGGCCGCCACCCGGCGCTTGCCCGGGACCTCCACGCTCTCGCGCGCGGCGTAGTCGGCGATCGCGGGGGACGCGGGCAGCGCGCCACCGTAGACGCGCTGGCACAGGCCCGCCGCCGCCAGGTCGCGCAGATCCCGGCGGATGCTGTCCTCGGAGATGCCCAGCTCGGCCGCCAGGTCCTTCGCGATGATCCGTCCGTCCCGGTGCAGACGCTCCAGGAGCAGGTCACGACGCTGCGCCGCCAGCATGCACGATCTCCCTTGCTTGTGCCGACTCATGCACACGGTAGCGCACCGGCGGATGCCCTGAGGCGGGCGGATCGCACCATGAAGGCCGCAGCACCAGGTGGCGGCCTCCACAGCCCACGCCATGGCCTCGGCTGCACGTTTCTACTTGTTGTCGCCGGTTGATGCACGATACAGTCCGGGGTCATGATGATCCTGATCGCGGGCCCCTACCGTCGATCTTCCGCAGCGGACACATCCCGATGATCGGCGAGTGAGCGGCGGTGCCGTACGACCGGCGATCACGGCTCGGACGACGACAGCGACGAAGGAGCCCGGCATGAACGCGCATACCTCCGCCGAACCGGACCGACCCCACCCGGAAGGCGGCACATCCGCCGGGACGGCCGGTGGGGCCGCGACGACCCCGGGAATCGACGAGCCCGACACCCGCGGCCGCACCGGCCTGGACCGGGCGGGCAGGGACCTCACCGGCAACCCGCGGGTACGGGTGCGGGAGGTGCGGGTGCTGTCGTGCGACTGGTACGTGCTGCGCGCCACCACCTTCGACTACCAGCGCGCCGACGGCCGCTGGACCACCCAGCGCCGGGAGACCTACGACCGGGGCAACGGCGCCACCGTCCTGCTGTACGACCGCCGGCGCGGCACCGTCCTGCTGACCCGCCAGTTCCGCCTCCCCGCCTACGTCAACGGGCACCCCGACGGAATGCTGCTGGAGACCGCCGCCGGTCTGCTGGACGGCGACGACCCCGAGTCCGCCATCCGGCGTGAGGCGGCCGAGGAGACCGGCCACGCCATCGGCGGGCTCGAACCGGTCTTCCAGATCTACATGAGCCCCGGCTCGGTCACCGAACGGCTGCATTTCTACGCCGCTCCCTACAGCCGGGCCACCCGGACCGCCGCCGGCGGCGGAGTGGCCGCCGAGGGGGAGGACATCGAGGTGGTCGAGCTGCCGTTCGCCCGGGCCCTGGACCTGGTCCGCAGCGGTGACATCCAGGACGCCAAAACGGTCATGCTGTTGCAGTGGGCCGCGCTCGACGGTCCCTTCGCCAGGTGACCGGCGGCCCCGCTCGGCCGGGGACGGGGAACGAGACCAAGGAGGCAGCCATGGCCGGGACGACCTACGGGTACGACCGGGGAGCCTACGAGCTGGAGTTCGAGGACGACTTCGCGGGCGACCGGCTCGACGAGAGCCGGTGGGTGCCCTTCTACCTTCCCCAGTGGACCGGTCGCGAGAGCGCGGCGGCCCGGTACGAGCTGGCCGGAGGGCACCTGCACCTGCTGATCGAGGAGGACCAGCCGCCCTGGTCCGAGGAGCTGGAGGGGCGGCTGCGGGTGTCCTCGCTCCAGACCGGGGTGTTCGCCGGGCCGGTCGGCAGCGCGATCGGGCAGCACCGGCGGCATCCACGGGCGGTCGTGCGCGAGGAGCAGCCCGACGTGCGCCTGTACACCCCGCGGTACGGGCTGGTCGAGATGCGCGCCAGGGCGGTCGCCGACCCCCGGTGCATGGTCGCGCTGTGGATGATCGGGTACGAGGACCGGCCCGAACGCTCGGCCGAGATCTGCGTGTGCGAGATCTTCGGCAGGGACGTGGGCGCCGACGGCGCGAAGATCGGGATGGGGGTCCACCCGTTCGGCGACCCGGAGATCGTCGACGACTTCACGGCCGAGACCGTGCCCATCGACGCCACCGGATTCCACGTCTACGCGGCCGAATGGACGCCCGACCACGTCGCCTTCTTCGTCGACGGCCGCCGCGTCAGGACCGTGCGGCAGTCGCCGCGCTATCCGATGCAGCTGATGCTGAACATCTACGAGTTCGAGCCGGGAGGCGACTATCCCAAGCGGTTCACCGTCGACTACGTGCGGGGTTACCGGCGGCGCCCGAGCGGCTGACCGGGGTCCGGTGAGGCGGGTCGCCGTCAGGCGGGGGCGGTGAGCAGGGCGTCGGCCGTGGTGGTGCGGGCGTACAGGACCGAACGGCCCGCGCGGTGCGCGCTGACCAGGCCCGCCGCGCGCAACGCCGTCAGGTGCTGGGACACCGCCGGGGCCGACAGGCCGGTGCGGGACGCCAGCTCCGTCGTCGACGCGGGGGCCTCCAGCTCGGTCAGCAGCGTCGTGCGGGAACGCCCGATCACCGCGGCGACGGCCTCGGTGGAGGCGGTGGCGCGGCGTTCCCACAGGGTGCCCGCGCCGCGCGCCGGGTAGGCGAGCTGCGGCGGCCCGGCCGGGGAGGCGAGGGTCAGCACCCGCGACCACACGAACACCGACGGGGCCAGCACCAGCCCCGCGCCCGTGCCCGTGCGGTTCAGGACGCAGTGGCGGCGCACGACGCGCAGGGTGTCGTTGTCCCAGCGGACCCCGTCGTGCAGGTCGTTGAGCAGGTGGGCCGCGCCGTGCTCGGCGACCTGGCGGGCGCGGTGGAACACGTCGGCCTCCAGGACGGTCCGGATCCGCGCCCAGTACGGCCCGAGCGCGACCTCCCAGTACCGCTCGACCTCGGCGACGACCTGGCCGAGGGCGGTGCCGGGGTCGTCGCGCAGCAGGGCGCGGCGCTCGGGGTCCAGCCCGGACAGGTGGGGCACCTCCGCCCGCAGGACGTCCCGGTCGCTGGCGCGGATCGCGGCGAGCTCGTCCGCGAGCGTCGGGAAGGGGCCGTCCGGCGGCGGGGTGAGGAAGTCGGCCAGGTGCCCGGTCGCGGGGACCAGCCGGGCCAGCCACCCGTCCGGCGGCACGACGCCCAGGCGTGGGCGGACCTGGCCGGCCCAGCGCCGGTGGATGTCGGGGACGGTGTCGGCGGCCAGGGTCCGGTAGCTCGCCACGACCTCCCACATCGGCGACACCACGAAGCGCGTCTGCGCCAGGTCGCTCGCCGAGAACGCCAGTTCGGCCAGCATGTCCGCCTCCCGGGGCCGAGGATTTCGCCTGATCTTAATCAATGGAGCCCGGGCCGGGCGGAGGGCACGATCTCCGCCATGTCCTTCCTGCGTTCCAGCGTGTCCGCCCAGTTCGGCGGGCTTCCCCGCGAGATCTACGTCGTCTTCGCCGGCACGGTCGTCAACCGGCTCGGCTACATGGTCACCCCGTTCCTGGTCTTCTTCCTCGCCGCGCGCGGCGTCACGCCCGAGCAGACGCCGTGGATCCTCGGCGCGCTCGGCGCGGGCAACCTGCTCGGCCCGGCGCTCGGCGGGCTGCTCGCCGACCGGCTGGGACGCCGCCCGACGATGCTGGCCGGCCTGGTCGGCACGGCGGCGGCGCAGGGCGCGCTGTTCGCCGCCCCGAACGCGGTGACCCTGGCGCTGGCGGCGGTCCTGCTCAGCGCGACCGGCGCGATGGTCAGCCCGGCCGCGTACGCGCTGCTGGCCGACCGGGTCGGCCCCGAACGCCGCCAGAGCGCGTACGCGCTGTTCGGGTGGGGCGTCAACATCGGCACGGCGATGGCGGGCGTGCTGGGCGGGTTCCTCGCCGAGCGCGGCTACTGGCTGCTGTTCGCCGTGGACGCCGTCACCGTCCTGCTGTACGCGGCGATCGTGGTGTGGCGGCTGCCCGCCGACCGCGCTCCGGGCCGTTCGGCCGGGACCGGCGTCGGCTACGGCGTCGTGCTGCGCGACCGGCTGCTGATGCTGCTGCTGCCCCTGCTCGGCCTGCAGCTCGTCATCTACTCGCTGACGGAGGTGGCGCTGCCCCTCGCCATCCGCGACGACGGCCTGTCCCCCGCCGTGTACGGCACGATGGCGATGCTGAACGCGCTGCTGGTGGTGCTGGTCCAGCCGGTCGCGACCGGTGCGCTGGCCCGGTTCCCGCAGCTTCCGGTGTACGTGGCGACGAGCCTGCTGATCGCGGCGGGCGTCGCGGCGACCGGCCTGGCCGACCACCCCGGGGAGTACGCGGCGACGGTCGTGCTGTGGTCGCTGGGCGAGGCGGGGATGAGCGGGATCGCGGCCTCGGTCGTGGCGAACCTCGCGCCCGCCCACGCCCGGGGCCGCTACCAGGGGGCGTTCCAGTGGACCTGGGGCCTGGCCCGGTTCACCGCGATGACCGCCGGGACCGCCCTGTACACCCACGTCGCCCCGGCGGCGCTGTGGTGGACCGCCGCCGTCGCGGGCGTCACCGCCGCCCTCGGCGTCCTCGCCCTCGCTCCGCTCCTGGCCCGCCGCGCCGCCCCGGAGCCGGTCCCCGCGGTCCCGGCCGCCGAGCCCGTGGCCGCGTGACCGGCCCCGGGGCGGGCGGGACCGTCAGCGGGCGGACCACCGTCCCGTCAGCCAGGTCAGCGGCAGGCAGGCCAGGCACATCGCCAGGCCGGCGATGACGACCGCCGACAGGCCGCTGCCGGACAGGGCCCGGCCGCCCAGCAGCGCCCCGGCCGCGATACCGGCGTTGACGGCCGAGGCGGGCAGGCTGGCGGCCAGGTCGCGCGCGGGACCGGCGAGCGTCGCCACCCGGTACTGCAAGGCCGGTACCAGCCCGAACCCGACCAGGCCCCACACCAGCAGCGCCACCGCCACCAGGGCCGGGACGGCCCCGGCCAGGTACAGCAGGCCCAGCGCCAGCACCAGGACGACGTTGGCCACCACCAGGGTGCGGGAGGCGTCGCGGTCGGCCGCCCAGCCGCCGGCGAAGGTGCCGACGGCCGTGGCCACGCCGTAGGCCAGCAGGAAGCCGCTGACGGCGGCGTCCGACAAACCGGTCACCTTCAGCAGGAAGGGCGTGATGTAGGTGAAGACGGTGAACTGCCCGCCCAGCAGCAGCACCCCGATCGCCAGCATGACCAGAACGCGCGGCGCGAACGCGGCCCGGGCCTGGGAGCGCAGCCCCTGCGCGCCGCCGGTGCCGACCGCGGGCATCAGCAGCAGCAGGCCCGCCAGGACGACGGCGCCCACGGCGATGATCGCGACGAACGCGCCGCGCCAGCCCAGGCTGCGGCCCACCAGCGTCCCGATCGGGACGCCCATGGCGGTGGAGACGGCGATCCCGCCGAGGATGACCGCGATGGCCCGCCCCATGCGCTCGGGGGGAACGAACGAGCCGACCGCGACGAAGGCCGCCCCCACGAACACCCCGTGCAGCGATCCGGCCACCGCCCGGGCCACCAGCAGGAACGCGAAGCCGTCGGTGACGACCATCGCCAGGGTGGCCAGCAGGAAGGCCAGCATGGAGGCCCACAGCAGGGTCCGCCGCCCCAGGCGGATGGTCGCCGCGGTCAGCGCGGGCCCGCCGACGGCCAGCCCCAGGGCGTAGGCGGTGACCAGGACGCCCGCCGTGCCGACCGTCACGCCGGTGTCGGCGGCGATCAGGTCCAGCACACCGACGATCACCAGCTCGGTGCTGCCGAGGACGAACGTGGCCAGGAACAGCGAGAGCAGGGCCAGGTTGCCGCGGGCGCGGCTCACGGCCGGGGGGCTCGGGCTCACGGTCGGGGAGGGATGCATGGTCGGACTCCGGTTCGCGTCGTTCTGGGTGTGCGTGACGAGGGTCAGGCGGCCTTGATCAGCCCGGCCGCCAGGGCGATGAGCGCGGCCGCCAGCAGCAGGGCGCCGACGCGGATGAGCGCCGTGCCCGCCGAGCGCCGTCCCTCCCTGCCGACGCCCAGGTGGAGGAAGAACCCGCCCGACTGCGCCAGCACCCCGACCAGCAGGACACCGCCGCACAGCCACTCAAGGCCGTCGGAGAACCCGGCGCGGGGCAGGTACAGCAGGTAGACCAGTGACAGCACCAGCAGCACCCCGGCGTGCGCGTGACCGGCCCGGAAGAAACGCTCACGGAACGTTGAAAGCCGGTCCCGGCCGGTGGTGGCGAAACGCAGCAGCGCGTGCCCGCCGAACTCGACCGTCACCAGCGACAGGATCGCCACGATCGGCAGGATCTCGGTGGGCTCCATCAGCTCTCCTCGCTCGCGGAACGGCCTCTTCCGTGACGGGCGCCCGCCCGGGCGGGCGCATGTCACAATTCCTTCCGAAAATGCCTTTCGGTCGCGGTCCCGGCGCGACCAGGTCGAGCATCCCGGCCGGTCACGAGGGAGAACAACGGCCGTCTCCGCAACATCGGTTAACACCGTGGTTCACGATCGAGGGGCGCCATGGAGCTGCGTGACATCGAGATCTTTCTGACGCTCGCCGAGGAGCTGCACTTCACCAGGACCGCCGACCGGCTGCACGTGAGCCCGGCGCGGGTCAGCCAGGCCATCAGGAAGCAGGAGCGCGAGGTCGGCGCCCGGCTGTTCGAGCGCACCAGCCGCAGCGTCCGCCTCACCCCGATCGGCGAACGGCTGTACGCCGACCTGCGACCCGCCTACCGCGAGATGCGCGAGGGCATGCGGCGGGCCAGGCTGGCGGCGCGGGGCGAGACCGCGGTGCTGCGCGTCGGCATGCTGCCCGGCAACGCCCATGACCTGCGCCCCTACTGGGAGGCGTTCCGGGACCGCCACCCCGACTGGGGGCTGCGCATCCGCCACAACCCGTTCATCGACCCGTTCGGCCCCCTGCGCAACGGCGACGTGGACGTCCTGGTCTCCTGGCTCCCGGTGGAGGAGCCCGACCTCACCGTCGGCCCGGTCGTCTTCACCGAGTCCCGGGTGCTGCTCGCCACGCCCGACCATCCGCTGGCCGCGCGCACGTCCGCCTCGGTCGAGGACCTGGGCGACTTCGGCGTCCTCGGCCCGGCGGCGCCCCTGCCCGACTACTGGGAGGACGCCTTCCTCCCGTTCGAGACCCCCAGCGGGCGCCCCATCGAGCGCGGCCCGGTCGCCCGGCAGATGGATGACATCCTCACCACCGTCAGCACCGGGGAGGTCGTCCACCACCTGGGCGCCCACGCCGCCCGCTACTACAACCGCCCGGACGTCGCGTTCCTGCCCCTCCGGGACGCCCCCCGCCTGCGGTGGGGCCTGGTCTGGCGGAGCGACGCCCGGTGCGAGCGGATCCGCGCCCTGGCCGGGGTGGTCCGCGACCTGGGCACCGCCGACCTCTGAGCCCGAGCCGCGCGCGGTGGCACAATACGGCAAATGATCAAGGAACTCGTCGACGAACTGACCGCCATGGCCGCCGCCGACCACGCCGCCTCCCCCAAGGCCAACAGCGACGACTTCGCCGAGCAGCTGGAGTGGCGGCGGCTGACCGCGCGGCACGCCGACCGCCTCACCGAGATCCTCGACGAGCACGGCTGGCCCACCGTCCCGGCGGTCGGCGCGGACGCGGCGCGCGCCGCCTGGCTGATCGCCCAGCACGCCGACCGCCAGCTCGACGTGCAGCGCCGCGCCGTGGTGCTCATGGGCGAGGCCGTGGCCGCCGGGGAGGCCGACGCTGCGCAGTACGCGTTCCTGCGGGACCGGACGCTGGTCAACGAGGGCCGCGAGCAGGTCTACGGCACCCAGATCGCCGGGGTCCGCGACGGCCGGCCCGTGCCGTGGCCGTGCGTGGAGCCGGAGAGGATGGACGAACGCCGCGCCGAGGTCGGCATCCCGCCGTTCGAGGAGTACATCGCCCAGTTCTCCTGACGCCCGGCCACCGCCTTCGACAGCCCTGACACTCCCTAAAATTACCTATCAGTCCTCTCATATGGCAGGATAGGTAATGATAGAGAGTCTCGGGGTGGGGTGTATGGCGCAGCAGTACTACTCGGTCGAGCAGGTGGCCGAGCTTCTGGATCTCCACGTGCGGACCGTGCGGGGATATGTGCGGGACGGGAGGCTCAGGGCGACCCGGATCGGCAAGCAGTACCGGATCGCGCGGGAGGACCTGGAGGAGTTCACCGGCGCTCCCGCGCCGGCCGCGCCGTCGGCGGAGACGTACGCCGAGGCGTCCACGGTCGTGCGGGTGGACGGGATCGGCCGGGACGCCGCCAACCGGGTCGCCAACACCGTCGCGGCCCTGCTGAACGGCCCCGGCGCCCACGGACTGCACGTCCAGACCGTCCACGACGAGCCCCGCTCCGCCCTCAAGGTCGTCGTCGTGGGCGGCCTGGAGGGCACCGCCGAGATCCTGAAGGTCGTCCACGCGCTGACGGAGGGCCCCTCGTGAACGCGGTCTACCGATCCCCCGAAGGGCGGCGCCTCGTCGAGGGGCGTTACCGGGAGCTGCTGGCGTCCTGGCCCGTCCCCATCGAACGCCGTCACGTGCCGACACGGCGGGGCGGCACGTTCGTGGTGTCGGCCGGGCCGCCGGACGCGCCGCCGCTGGTCCTGCTGCACGGCTCCGGCGGCAACGCCCTCACCTGGCGCGACGACATGCCCGTGTGGGCCGGGCGGTTCCGCGTCCACGCCGTGGACGTGCTCGGCGAGCCGGGCCTGAGCGAGCCGGTGCGGCTGCCGCTCGCCACCGAGGAGCACGCGCTGTGGCTGGACGAGGTCCTGGACGGGCTGGGCGTCGGCCGCGCCGCCGTCGCGGGCATGTCCCTGGGCGGGCGGCTCGCGCTCGACTACGCCGTCCGCCGCCCCGGGCGCGTCGAGCGCCTGGTCCTGCTGTGCCCCGGCGGCGTCGGCAGGCAGAAGTTCGGCGCGGTGCTGCTGGCGTCGCTGCTGCTGCCGTTCGGGCGGCGGGCGAGGATCAGGGCCATGGACCTCGTGCTGGGGCCCCGGCCCGCGACGCCGCAGGACCGCGAGATCGGGGAGTACGTGGCGTTCGTCCACCAGAACTTCCGGCCGCGCCGCGACCGGCTGCCGGTGTTCTCCGACGCCGACCTGGCCTCGCTGGCGATGCCGGTCCTCGTCATCGTCGGCGACCGGGACCCGATGTTCGACTCCCGCGCCACGCTGCGCCGCCTGCCCCGGGCCGAGCACGTGCTGCTGGAGAACACCGGTCACCTCATCGGCGGGCAGGCCCGCCGCGTCCTCGACTTCCTCGGCCCCGGAGGGCAGCCCGCGTGAACGACGACGCCCTCACCGACCTCGGCGGCACGTCCGTGCTGGTGTGCGCGCCCGGCGGCCCGGCGGTGCGCGGGGAGCGGGACGCCGTCGACCTGGTCGGCAACGCCTTCCACCTCGGTGCGGACTGGGTCGCCCTCCCCGTGGAGCGCCTCGCCGGCGACTTCTTCCGCCTGCGCACCCGGCTGGCGGGCGCGGTCGCGCAGAAGTTCGTCAACTACCGCGTCGGCCTGGCCGTCGTCGGCGACGTCCCCGAGGGCGGCGACGCGCTCGCCGCGTTCGTGCGGGAGAGCAACCGGGGCCGCCACCTGTGGTTCGTCGCCGACCTGGAGGAGCTGGAGGCGCGGCTCGGCCGTCAGTGACCGGTGATCGTGTCGGCGACGCGGGCCAGGACCGAGGACCTGCCCGTCGCCGCCTCGCGGGCGTCGGCCACCCGGTACAGCGCGTACATCGACTGGACGCCCAGCCAGCGCAGCGGCTCGGGCTCCCAGCGCCGCACCCGCCACCCCACCCACGGCAGCGCCGTCAGCCCGGTGTCGCGGCGCAGCGCCAGGTCGCGCAGCGTGCGCCCGGCCAGGTTCGCGGCGGCGACGCCGTGCCCGGTGTAGCCGCCCGCGTGGCCGAGGCCGGTGCGGTGGTCCACCACGGCCGTCGCGCACCAGTCGCGCGGCACGCCCAGCACGCCCGACCAGGCGTGGTCGACGCGGGCCTCGCGCGCGGCGGGGAACATGCCGGTCAGCGTCCGCCACAGCGCCGCCACCGTCTCCGGCGCGGTGCGTCCCGCGTCGTCCACGCGCGAGCCGTACCGGTAGGGCTTGCCGCGCCCGCCGAACGCGATCCGGTCGTCGGCGGTGCGCTGGGCGTACATGTAGTAGTGCGCCATGTCGCCCAGCACCTCGCGGCCCTCCCAGCCGATCCGCTCCCACGCCCCGGGCGGCAGCGGCGTGGTGACGATCATGGAGCTGTTCATCGGCAGCCAGTCGCGGTGGTGCCCCCGCACCAGGGCGGTGAAGCCCTCGGTGCAGCGCAGGACGAGGTCGGCGGTGACCGTGCCGTGGGGGGTGACGGCCGCCGCCGGGTCGCTCCCCCGGCGCGGGCGGATCCCGGTGACGGGCGTCCGTTCGAAGATCTCCACGCCGAGGTCGCGGACCACCCGCGCCAGTCCCCGGACGAGCCGGGCGGGCTGGACGCGGGCGGCGTGCGGGCTCCAGGCCGCGCCCGCCGACCCGGCGACGTCGACGCGCTCCCCCGGCCCGAGCAGAACGATGTCGTCCTCGTCCCAGCCCCACGCGTGGCACTCGCGCACGGTGTCGACCAGGCGCGCCCGCTGCGGCGCGTTGCGGGCGACGGTCAGCACGCCGCCCTTCACCAGGTCGGCGTCGACGCCCTCGGCGTCCGCGACCCGCAGCACCTCGTCCACGGTCGCGAACATCTCCCGCTGCAACGCCACCGCCGCCGCGCGCCCGTGCCGCCGCGCGTACCGCTCCCGCGACCCGGCGATCTCCCCGACGACCCAGCCGCCGTTGCGGCCGGACGCGCCGAACCCGGCGTGCTCCTTCTCCAGCACCACCACGCGCAGGTCCGGCTGGGCGCGCTTGAGGTAGTAGGCGGTCCACAGGCCCGTGTAGCCCGCGCCGATCACGCACACGTCGGCGGTGCGCGGTCCGGGCAGCGGCGCGCCGGGCGGCGTCCGGTCGAGATCGCGGTACCAGAACGAGACGTCACCGTTGACGAAGCCGGGGGCGAGTGGCGCTGAATCCATTCCCCTATTGTGCAGTGTTCGACTGATTCTGTCGTCACATGTCGATAACACGACTGGATCCGCGCCAACGCAGCCGGTCGGCGGCGTACAGCAGCGTCCCGTCGGGACCGTCGGGACCGTCGGGGCAGCGCCGCATCCCCAGGTGCTCGGCCACGCGGGCGCTCGCGGGGTTGCCGGTGTCGATCTCGGCGGTGACCCGGCGCAGGCCCACCACGTCGAACGCGTACCCCAGCACCGCCCGCGCCGCCTCGGCCGCCAGGCCCTGGCCCCAGCGCGCCGGTTCCACGCTGTAGACGATCTCGACGTCGGCCCCCACGGGGCCCAGATGGCGGCGCAGCCCGCTCACCCCCGCCAGCGGCACCGCGTCCGCGTCGCCGAGGTCCACGCCCCGCGCCATGCCCCGCGCCATGCCCCGCACCGCGGGCCGCACCGTCCACAGCCCGTAGCCCTCGGTGGCGAAGTCCCGCTGGCTCGCCGCGATGATCTCGGTGACCTGCTCGGGCGACACCTTGCGGCCGTCGAACAGGTGGCGGCGCACCAGCGGCCCGTTCCAGTGGGCCAGCAGCGCCGCGTGGTCGCTCATGCTCACCGGGCGCAGCACCAGCCGCCCGGTCCGCAGGGTCCCGCCGCGCCCGTCACCCGGGATGCCCGTCATCGTCCCCCCACTCGGGCGCCGGCTCGCCGTCCGGCACCCCCACCCGGAACGCCCGCAGTTGCAGGGCCAGGGCCGCGTAGTAGCCCACCAGGGTCACCAGCTCCACCAACGCGGTGCGGCCGAGGGTGGCGACGGCCTCGGCGTGCACCGCGTCGGACAGGTCGTGCTCGGCGGCCAGCTGCCGGGCCGCCTCGTGGACGATCCGCTCGCGCGCGTCGGCCAGCAGCGGGGCCCGCCCGGCGCGCAGCGCCGCCAGCTCGTCGTCGGTCAGCCCCGCGTGGCGGGCGATGCCCTCGTGCGCGTACCACTCGAAGTCGCTGCGCCAGTGCGCGGCGACGACCAGGATCGCGATCTCCCGCTCCCGGCGGGTGAAGGCGGTCCGGAACCGCAGCGCCGCGCCCAGCTCCTGCAGCGGCATCCCGACGGCGGGGCTGTAGAGCATCGCGTTGAACGGCCCCTGGAGCCGCCCCGCGCCGTCGGTCAGCCGGAAGGCGGGCGGCCGCTCGCCGCGCGGCCCCTCGGTCAGCGCGTCGTAGACCTCGCGCTGGCGTTCGCTCAGCAGTCCGGGCGGCAGCAGCGGCAGCCGCTCCACATCCCCGTTCGGAGGGTCGATCACCCACCGCACGGTAGGCCGCCCCGGCCGATCGCTCAAGCCTCGTCGGCAAGGTGAAACCGTGGCCTCACGGGGACGTAGCCGCCGCGTAACACCGCCCGCCCATCGTGACGGGGTACGCACCCGCCCCCACAGACGGGAACGCTCCATGCCGCTGCTGCGCATCCGCACCGAGATCGACGACCGTCCCGGCCGGCTCGCCCTGCTCACGGCCGCGCTCGCGGCGCGGGGCGCCAACATCCTCGGCCTGTCGGTGCAGGTCGACACCCAGGGGGTGGTGGACGAGTTCATCGTCGCCGCGCCGCCCGGCGGGCCCGGCCCCGAGGGGCTGCGCGCGGCCCTGGAGGAGGCGGGCGGGACGCGCACCGCCGTCGTCCCGGCCCGCCCGCACGAGCTGGTGGACGAGCCGACCCGGGCGCTGGCCCTGGTGGCGCGGCTGCGCGCCGAGCCGCACGCGCTGCCGGAGGTGCTGGCCGAGCTGCTGCGCGCCGACGAGGCCGGCTGGGCGACGGCCGCCGCCGCGGGGGACGAGGAGCCCGACGTGCTCGTCGTC
>NZ_BCQR01000096.1 GCF_001552175.1 Actinomadura kijaniata NBRC 14229 | reverse complement strand
ACCGACGCGGCCGACACGCCGCCGAAGACGACCGCCGTGGCGCGGGCGACGCGGCGTTCGGGCACCAGGCGCGCGGCCAGGCCCCCGGCGACCGCCCAGAACCCGCCGACGCTCACCCCGACGGCCAGCCGGGCGGCCAGCACGACGCCGAAGTGCGTGGCGGCCGCGCAGGCCAGGTTCGCCGCCGCCATCAGGGCGAGCAGGGCCGCCAGCAGGACCCGCCGGTCCACCCGCGCGGCGGCCGTGGTCAGCACCGGCGCGGCGACCGCCGCGACCAGGCCCGGCGCGGTCACCATCAGCCCGGCGACGCCCTCGGACACCTCCAGCGCGGTGGCGGCCGGGGTGAGCAGGCCGACCGGGAGCAGCTCCGAGGTCATCAACGCGAAGATCCCGAGCGTCACCGCGGCGACGGCGGCGCGGCCGTCGGTCGCGGGCGGGTCCGCGATGGTGGTCATGGGATACCTCGTCTCCGGTCGGTGATCACAATACCTTAATCGGGATAGGAATCATCCAGATTAAGGCGCCGGAACGCAAGAGGGCCCGAGCGGGTGCGGATCAGGGGGCGGGCTGGCAGCGCGGGCACCAGAACGTCACGCGTTCGCCCGCCTCACCGGCCTGGTCGGCGCGGCGGACGCGGGTCCCGCAGCGCAGGCACGGCTTCCCGGCCCGGCCGTAGACCCAGTGGCGGCGGCCGGGGCGCAGGTCGCCGGTCGTGATGTGGCCGTCGCGGTCGCGGTTGGCGTACAGCAGGCGGTGGGACAGGTCGACCATGGCGCGCAGGTCGGGGACGTCCGCCACGGGCGTCCAGGGGTTCACGCCCCGCAGGAAGCACACCTCGGCCTTGTAGATGTTGCCGACGCCCGCCAGGCGCGTCTGGTCGAGCAGGGACTCGCCGACGGCGCGCTCGGGGCGTTCGGCCAGGCGGCGGACGGCCTCGGCGGCCAGCCCGTCGTCCCAGCCGGAGGAGAGCAGGTCGGGGCCGAGATGACCGACGACCGCGTCCTCGTCGGCGGTGCGCAGCAGGTCCACCACGCCCAGCGCGTGGCCGAGCGCGTGCCACTCGGCGTTGCCGAGCACGAGGCGGACGCGGTGGTCGCGGGGGAGCGGGCCGGGGCGGCGGATCCGCCAGCTCCCGTCCATCCTCAGGTGCGTGTGGACGGTCAGCCCGCCCTCCACGCGGACCAGCAGGTGCTTGCCGCGGGAGACGGCCCGCTCGACGGCGCGGCCGCGCAGGTCGGCGGTGGCGTGGCGGGGGACGCGGAAGTCGCTCACCGTCAGCGTCCGCCCGGCGAGCGCCTCGTGCAGGCGCCGGGCGGTCCGCCAGACGACATCGCCTTCCGGCACGTCAGATCACTTCAGGTCACGTCGGATCGGGTCAGATCGGGTCAGGTCAGATCGGGTCAGGTCAGATCAGGGAGGGGCTCTCCCAGGCGGCGGGGTCCTCGGTGAGCTTCTTGACCGGGCCCGGCAGCTCGCCGGAGGCGATGTGCTGGAGGTTCACCCGCTCCAGGATGCCGCGCTCGCTGGCGCGCAGCGCGATCCACACCTCCTGGAGCGCGTGCGCGGGGCCCTGGTAGCCGACGTTCTCGGGGCGCTCGCCCCGCACCCCCAGCAGCGGCCCGTCGATGGCGCGGATGATGTCGGCGAGGGAGATCTGGTCGGCGGGGCGCGCCAGCCAGTAGCCGCCCTCGGGGCCGCGCTGGCTGCGGACCAGGCCGCTGCGGCGCAACTGGCCGAGGATGTTCTCCAGGAACTTGGGTGGGATCTCCTGCGCTTCGGCGAGCTGAACCGCCGTCACCGGGTGACTCCCGGCCACGGCGAGTTCGGCGGCGGCGCGCAGCGCGTAGTCGACCCGGGCGGACAATCTCATGAACGTATTATCTCTTGCCGATCGGACTGGTCGGGCTTACCCCGGGGGTTGGCCCACGGCCCGGCGCGCGCAGCGGTCGCACGCCGGGCCGCGGTCGTCTCACGCCGGGGTCAGGCCCAGCAGCTCGGCGGCGGCCCGCGCGTTGGCGTCGGCCGCGCCGTAGGTGGCCAGGTGCACGGCCCCCTCGGGCTGCCACACCGGCAGCCCCATCTCCACCAGCACCGCGTCCGGGCGGGCCGCCAGCAGGGCGGTCGCCAGGGCCCGCTGCCCGGTGTGCCGGTGCGCGTCGCGCAGCACGACGACCAGCCCCCGCCCGGTGGCACGTTCCAGCAGGGTGGCGGCCTCGGCGGCCGTTCCTTCGGCGGGAACGGTCTCCGGCGCGAACGGTCCGAGCCCCCACGGCGTCGGCCCGACCGCGATGTTGCCGGTCGCGGCCAGCTCGACCACCAGCGGGGCGCCGTCCCAGGAGGGCAGCTCGCCGGTGATCCGCACGGCCCGGCGCGCCGCCTCCAGCCCCGCCGACCGGTCCACGGCGGCGGGACTGTACCCCGCCAGCCAGCGCCGAACGGCCCCTGTGCGTTCGGCGGCGTCGGCGAGACGTTCGAGGGGCAGCCGCCCGGAGCGGACGGCCGCCTCGATGGCGGCGAGGGTCGCGCGGACGCTGTCCTCCTGCTCGCGCGGCCCCAGGCACAGCAGGTCGGCGCCCGCGACGAGGGCGCGCACCGCCGCCTCGGGGATGCCGATCTCGCCGCTGGCGCCCCGCATGTCCAGGGCGTCGGTGACGATCACGCCCCGGTAGCCCAGGCGTTCGCGGAGCAGCCCGGTGATCACGGCGGGGGACAGCGTCGCCGGGACGCCGTCGGTGATCGTCGGGAGGTTCAGATGGGCGGTCATCACGGCCTGCACGCCCGCCGCGATCGCGGCCCGGAACGGCACCAGCTCGCGCCGCTCCAGCAGGTCCAGGTCCGCGTCCACGATCGGCACGCCCAGATGGGAGTCCTCGACGGTCGCGCCGTGCCCGGGGAAGTGCTTGGCGCACGCCGCCACGCCCGCCTCCTGGGTGCCGGTGACCGCCGCGACGGCGTGCCGGGCCACCAGCTGCGGGTCGGACCCGAACGCGCGGGTGCCGATCACCGGGTTGTCGTCGGCGGTGTTGACATCCACCGACGGCGCGAAGTTGAGGTTGACGCCGACCTCGACCAGCTCGGCCCCCAGCGACCGGTACACCCGCCGGGTCAGCTCGACGTCGTCGGCCGCGCCGAGCGCCGCGTTGCCCGGATAGGGGCTGGGGACGGCGTGGCCGCCGAGACGGGTGACGTCGCCGCCCTCCTCGTCGATGCCGATCAGCGGGTCGCCGACCTTGCGCATCTCGGCGGTCAGCGCGGCCAGCGCCTCGGTGTTCGGCACGTTGCCGTTGAGGGCGAACAGCGTCACGCCGCCGAGGCCGCGCTCCAGCTCGTCCAGCAGCCAGCGCGGCGCGGTCGCCCCCGCGAAGGAGGGCAGCAGCGTCCCGCGCGCCAGGCGGGAGATCTCGTCGCTCATCCCTTCACCGCCCCGGAGGTCAGCCCGGACACCATGCGGCGCTGGACGAGCAGGAAGAAGATGATGACCGGGATGGTCAACAGGGTCGAGGCGGCCATGATCGGTCCCCAGGCGTTGCTGCTGCGGCCGAAGAAGAACTGCAGCATGATCGGCAAGGTGTACTTCTGCTGGTCGTCGAGGAACGTGTAGGCGAAGATGAACTCGTTCCAGGCGGTGATGAAGGAGAAGATGCTGGTCGCCACCAGGCCCGGCGCGACCAGCGGCAGCAGCACGGTGAAGAAGGTGCGCACCGGCCCGGCGCCGTCGATGGACGCCGCCTCCTCCAGCTCCTTCGGCACCGCGGCCACGAAGCCGCGCAGCATCCAGATCGCGAACGGCACCGCGAACGCGATGTAGACGACCACCAGGCCGACCAGGCTGTCGAGCATCTGGAGCTGCTTGAGGTCCAGGAACAGCGGGATGACCAGCGCCTCCAACGGCACCATCTGCACCACCAGCAGCATCACCAGGAACGTGGTCCGGAAGCGGAACCGGAACCGCGCCACGGCGGTGGCCGCCATCAGCGCCAGCAGGCCCGACACCAGCACGGTGACGACGGCCAGCACGAGGCTGTTGGCGAAGTACCCCCAGAACGTCCCCTCGGCGATGCGGCCGTTGAGGACGAAGTCGAAGTGCTCCAGCGTCGGGTGCGACGGCAGCGGCCTCGGCGTGCTGCTGAAGATCTCGTTGTTGGGCTTGAAGGCGGTGGACGCCATCCAGAAGACAGGGAACACCGCGGCCAGGAACACCAGGACCCCGGTCCCGTTCAGGGCGATCCGGCCGATCGTTCGCGACTTCACTTCGTCTCCCCCTGACGGACCATGACGCGCACGTACACCGCGGTCACCACCAGCAGGATCACCGTCAGCACCAGGGCGATCGCCGAGCCCGCGCCGAGCTTGGGATTGAGCGACCCGAACGCCTCGGAGTAGGCGTACAGCGACAGGTTGAACGCGTCGCGGTTGGCCATCCCGGACATGATGAACAGCTGGGTGAACACCTTGAAGTCCCAGATGATCGACATGACCAGCAGGACCAGGAAGATGGGCTTGAGCAGCGGGAAGGTGATGCTCCAGAACGACCGCCACGGGCCCGAGCCGTCCACCCGGGCGGCCTCGTACAGCTCGCTCGGCACGCTCTTGAGCCCGGCCAGCACCGACACCGCCACGAACGGGCACGCCTGCCACACGACGCAGACCGTCAGCACGGTGTAGGTGGACAGCGGGGTGGAGAACCAGTTGTAGTCGTTCCAGCGGGACCCCACCAGCCAGTCGGGCAGCAGGTCCAGCAGCCAGTTGACCAGGCCGCCGGTGGAGCCGAACAGCCAGGTGAAGATGATGGCCGCGGTGACGGGCGGGGTGGCCCAGGCGACCATCACGCCGCCGGCGACCACGTTCGACATCCGCCGGCCCAGCTTGTGCAGCAGCAGGCCGACCAGGGTGCCCACGACCAGCGTCAGCGCGACCGCCACGACGGCGAACAGCACGGTGTGCTTGAGCGTCGTCCAGAAGAACGGGTCGCCGAAGATCCTGTCGAAGTTCTCGGTGCCGACCTGCTCGGCGGGCTCGCCGCGCAGCTGGCGGTTGCCGACCTTCTGGAAGGACATGATCCCGATCTGGACCATGGGCCAGAACATCAGGACGGCGATGACGATCACCGTGGGGGCGATCAGCAGGTAGGGCCCCACGCGGGGCCGGCGGCGGGGACGCGCCGGGCCGGAGTCGTTCCGGCCCGGCGTGTTCCGCACCGCGGGTGCGGTGTCGAGCATGGACTCAGTCCGTTCGGGAGCGGTCGGGGCCTACGGGTTCAGCAGGGTGTTGGCCTGCTCGTTGGCCTTCTTCAGCTCGTCGTCGACCGGCTTGCCCTGCATGATCGCCTTCATGGCGTTCGGCAGCACCTTCTTGGCCTGCTCGAACTCGCCCCAGCCCGCGCTGATCGGCGGGAACTTGGTGTTGCCGGCGATCGCGGTGAAGACCTCCAGCTTGGGGTCGGAGAACTTCACGTCCGAGCGCATGGAGGAGAAACCGCTGTAGTCGGCCCACGCCTTGGCGTTCTTGGCGTTGTTGAGGACCGTGATGTAGTCGAACGCCGCGTCCTGGGCCTTGGAGTCCTTCCAGACCGCGAGGTCGGAGCCGCCCGCCATGACCGGGGCGTTGCCGCCGGACTTGGCGGGGATCGGGAAGACCGCCCACTTGTCGACGTTCTTCTCGGAGATCTTCTTCATCTCCTTGAGCGCCCAGGAGCCGTCGATGTACATGCCGAGCTTGCCGAGCGCGAAGTCCTGCTGCGGGCCCTGCAGCTCGTTCTTGCCGACGAACTTCTCCGGCGCGACCTTCTCCTTGGTCACCAGGCCGGTGTAGAACTCCACGGCCTCCTTGACCTGGGGCTGGTCGAGCTTACCGGCCCACTTGTCGCCCTCCTTGACGGCGATCTCGCCGCCGTTGCCCCAGACGAAGCTCATCAGGGCGTTGGTCTGGTCGCTCGGCACGCCGATGCCCGGGACCTTCTTGGCGTCCTGGACCTTCTTGGCCGCGGCGGCCAGCTCGGCCCAGCTCTTCGGCTGCTCGATCTTCAGCTCGTCGAACCAGTCCTTGCGGAACCACACGCCGCGCACGCCGCCGTACCACGGCACCGCGTAGGTCTTGCCGTCCTTCTGGTCGTTGGCCAGGGCGTTCTTGCTGAGGGCCTTGCCGTCGGCCCAGGCGTTGAACTTCTCGGTGACGTCGGCCAGCGAGCCCTGCTCGATGTGCGACTGCACGTCGGTGTTGCCGAGCTCGGTGACGTCGGGGCCCTCGCCTCCGGCGGCGGCCTTCTGGAACGTGGTGGCGACCTGCGGCCACGGCACGTACTTGACGACCACGTCGGTCTTGGGGTGCTTCTGCTTGAACTCGGCCTCGACGTCGTCGAGGAACTTGGTCTGCTCGGGCGTGCCCTCGCCCATCATCCAGACCTTGAGCTGCGCCGGGTCCGATCCGCCGCCCGCGCCCTCGGTCTTCTTCTCGCCGCCGCCACAGGCCGCGGCGGCCAGGGCGATCGCGGCCGTGGCGGCCGCAACCTTGATGTACTTCACCGGGGTTCCTCTCCTCCATCACCACGCGGCCGGATGGCCTGCGATGCCGTCGGTCGGGCCCGGAACCTTTAGGGTCCGGTCATGCCCTGTCCGTGCCGTGCACCGCTCGCGGGCGCCCTGCTCGCCAGTCGGCGCAGTCTCGCGTTCGCCCTCCCGGGTCGCGGGGCGGCGGGACGCTTGCGCGTAAACTAACAAGAAACTTTCCTAAACAAAACCGCTCGTTAGCGGATTGAGACGTCAGGGGGACCCAGCATGGTCAACCGCCCGGGGACGCCACGGTTGCTGCGCGAGCTGAACGACCGCGCCGCTCTGGATCTGCTGGTCAGACAGGGCCCGCTGACGCGCGCGCAGATCGGCGAGCACACCGGGCTGTCCAAGGTCACCGCCTCCCAGCTCCTCGCGAGGCTGGAGGAGCGCGGTCTGGTCGAGGTCGTCGGCGAGCAGGCGGGCGGCCGGGGGCCGAACGCGGCGCTGTACGCGGTGGTGCCGTCCAGCGCCTACGTCGCGGGCCTGGAGGTCGGCCCGGACGGCGTGACCGCCGGCGTCGCCGACATCACCGGCTGCGTGGTCGCCCAGGTTACTGTCGACCCGAACGGCACCGACAACCCCGTCAAGACCATCCACAACGCGGTGGTCAAGGCGTGCCGTTCGGCAAGGGTGGGGCTGGGCCGGCTCCACGCGTTCGTCATCGGGACGCCGGGCGTGGTGGACCCGCGCTCGGGGGACGTGCAGTTCGCGTTCGACCTGCCCGCCTGGCACGAGGGCGTGCTGGAGGCGCTGCGCACCGACCTGCGGCGGCCGGTGACGATAGAGAACGACGTCAACCTCGCCGCCGTCGCCGAACGCGCCTACGGGGCCGCCCGGGACGCCGAGGACTTCGCGCTGGTGTGGCTGGACCGGGGCATCGGCCTGTCGGTGATGCTCGGCGGGCGGCTGCACCGGGGCCGGTCCGGCGGCGCGGGCGAGATCGGCTACCTGCCGGTGCCCGGCGCGCCGCTGCCGGTCGGCACGGCCAGGCGCGGCGAGGCCCAGGAGGGCGTCACCGAGTCCACCTCCTGGGGTATCCCCGCGCTGGCGGGCGGCTACGGCTCGCTGGTCGGCGCCGACGCGGTGCGCGAACTGGCCCACCGGCACGGCATCGCCGAGCCCACCGCCACCGAGTGCGTCGCCGCCGCTGCCGCCGACGAGGAGCGGGGCGGGGCGTTCCTGGACGAGCTGGCCGACCGGATCGCCTACGGCGTCACCTCGGTCAACATCGTCCTGGACCCCGGCCTGGTCGTGCTGTCGGGAAGCCTCGGCCGGGCGGGCGGACGCCCCCTCGCGACCCGCATCGAACAGGTCGTCGGCCGCCTCAGCCCCACCCGCGCCACCGTCGCGGTCACCGCGGTGGAGGGCAACCCGGTCCTGCGCGGGGCCCTGCACGCGGCGCTGGAGCAGGCGCGCGACGAGGTCTTCTCGTCCGAAAAGGAGTGACCGGCCGCCGACCGGCGGCTCCGGTCCGGCGGCCACGCTGAGGCGCGAGGGTGCGCGTCGTGGCGGGCCGCCGGGCGTGACGTCCTGCTTGGACGTCCTACTTGGCGGTGGCCGGCACCGTCTCGGCGGTGCCGGTGCGCCGCTGGTCCTGCATGGCGCGGTGGATGACGGCCTGGTTGATGACCTGGCGCTTGCGTCGCTGGGCGGCGGCCCAGCGTGCCGTCGGTGTCATGGTGACTCCCGTTCCGCGGTGGCGTTTCCCCGGCCACCGCAACCCCGTATGACCTGATCATCCCAGGTCTCGGGAGTCCCGGGCATCCACCCTGGGGAGGAAATCGGCCTCCCACCCGTTACGGACGCAGGACCTGGGTCCTCGGGACCATCGGGACACCGGAGAACTGGGATCATGAAAGGGCGCCCGGTGGGAGTCCCCGCCGGGCGGGGCATGACCGAGCGCTCTCGGGAGGGGACCGTCATGGCGTTGCGCGACCGGCTCCGGCGGCTGGTGCAGAAGCCCGGCAGCACCGACCTGGCGCCGTTCCGGGCGGTGGTGGCGGACGCGGCGACGCGGGAGGAGCGCGTGCGCGCCCTGTCCGACGCCGAGCTGACCGCCGCCGCCGGGGCGCTCGACGAGAACGACCCGGCCGAGCTGTGCGCGCTGGGGCGGGAGGCCGCGCGGCGGGCGCTGGGCGAGCGGCCCTACGACGTCCAGCTGTTCGGGACGCTGGCGCTGCTGTCGGGGCACGTCGCCGAGATGGCCACCGGTGAGGGCAAGACCCTCGCCGGAGCGTTGGCCGCCGCCGGGTACGCGCTGCGCGGCCATCGCGTCCACGTCATGTCGGTCAACGACTACCTGGCCCGCCGCGACGCCGAGTGGATGGGGCCGCTCTACGAACGGCTCGGGGTGACGGTGGCCTGGATCGGCCAGTCCTCGACCCCCGCCGAACGCCGCGCCGCCTACACCGCCGACGTGACCTACGCGCCGGTCAGCGAGGTGGGGTTCGACCTGCTGCGCGACCGGCTGGCCACCGACCCCGGCGACCCGCTGCAACCCGCGCCCGACGTCGCTTTGATCGACGAGGCGGACTCGGTGCTGGTGGACGAGGCGATGGTGCCGCTGGTGCTGGCCGGGGCCTCGGAACTGGACGCCGCCTCGCCCCGCTACGCCGACCTGGTGCGCCGCCTGCGACCGGGCCTGCACTACGCCACCGACGAGGAGGCCCGCAACGTCCAGCTCACCCCGGCGGGCGCCCGCCAGGTGGAGCGGGTCCTCGGCGTCGACCTGTACGCGCCGGAGAACCTGGACACGCTCACCGCCGTCAACGTCGCCCTGCACGCCGAGGTCCTGTTGCACCGCGACGTGGACTACATCGTCCGCGACGGCCGGGTGAAGCTGATCAGCGAGTCCCGCGGCCGGGTCGCGCTCCTGCAACGCTGGCCCGACGGCCTCCAGGCCGCCGTCGAGGCCAAGGAACGCCTGGAGGCGTCGCCCAGCGGCGAGATCCTGGACTCGGTCACCGTCCAGGAGCTGATCGGCCGCTACCCGGTCCGCTGCGGCATGACCGGCACCGCGATGGCCGTCTCCGACCAGCTCCGCGAGTTCTACGACCTGGGCATCGCGGTCATCCCGCCGCACCGCCCCCGGATCCGCGTGGACGAGCCCGACCGCCTCTACGCCACCACCGAGGACCGCGACACGGCCCTGGTCGAGGAGATCGTCGAGGTCCACGCCACGGGCCGCCCCCTCCTGATCGGCACCCGCGACATCGCCGAGTCCGAACGCCTGGCCCGCCGCCTGACCCGTGCGGGCCTGTCCCCGGTGGTCCTGAACGCCAAGAACGACGCCGAGGAGGCCGAGATCATCGCCGCCGCCGGGGCGCTCGGGGCCCTGACGGTCTCCACCCAGATGGCGGGCCGGGGCACCGACATCCGCCTGGGCGGCGCGTCGGAGGCCGACCGGGACGAGGTCGCGGCCCTCGGCGGCCTGCTGGTCATCGGCACCGGCCGCTACCACAGCAGCCGCCTGGACGACCAGCTGCGCGGTCGCGGCGGCCGCCAGGGGGACCCGGGTGGCTCGGTGTTCTTCACGAGCCTGGGCGACGACCTGGTGGCCCGCTACGCGCCCGACGAGCGCTACAAGGGCCCGACCGACGCCGACGGCCGCGTTCACGACAAGGGGGCCCACTGGATCGTCGCCCACGCCCAGCGGGTGGCCGAGGGCGTGTCCCTGGAGATCCACCGCAACACCTGGCGCTACAACCACCTGATCGGCCTCCAGCGGAAGGAGCTTCTGGCCGAACGCGACGAGATCCTGAAGGGCGACGGCGCGACGAGGACGGTCTCCGAGGGCGCCCCCGCCAAGTACGCCGAACTGGCCGGGATCGCGGGGGAGGAGGCCGTGGCGGAGGCGGCCCGCCAGGCGATGCTGTTCCACCTGGACCGCTGCTGGTCCGAACACCTGGCGTTCCTGGCGGACCTGCGGGAGGGCATCCACCTGCGCTCGCTGGGCCGGGGCCTGGACCCCCTGGTGGAGTTCAACCGGGAGGCGGTCCCCGCGGGCAAACGCCTCCCGGCGGAGGCCCGGACCCGCGCGCTGAAGGCGTTCGAGTCCCTGACGGCGACCCCCGAGGGGATCGACCTGACCGGGGCGTCCCTGAACCGCCCGTCGGCGACCTGGACCTACATCGCCCACGACAACCCGTTCGGGACCCTGGACGACCGGGCCTTCCGCGGCCTGGTCACCCTGTTCCAGGGCAAACGCCGCCCGTCCTGAGAGCGGGCCGCCGGATTCGTCGCGCGGCGGCCCGCTCCGCCCGCACTTCCTACAGACACCGTTGTCTCCCTGACCTACGATGCTCGGCATGACTCGCTTGATCGCCGGCCGTTACCGGCTGGTCGCGGAGCTGGGGCGCGGCGGCATGGGGATCGTCTGGAAGGCGTGGGACGAACGCCTGAAGCGCCACGTCGCGGTCAAGGAGCTGGCGTTGCCGCAGGACCCCGACCACCCGGGACGCGGCGAGACGGAACAGCGGTTCCTGCGCGAGGCCAGAGCGGCGGCGGCACTGGACCACCCTCACATCATCTCGGTGTACGACGTCATCGAGGAGCCCGGCGAGCCGGTCTTCCTGGTGATGCGGTATGTGCCGGGCAGGTCGTTGCAGGAGGTCGCGCCGCTGCCTCCCGACCGGGTCCGCGTGCTCGGCCTGGCGCTGCTGGACGCGCTGGAGACCGCCCACGGCCAGGGAATCGTGCACCGGGACGTCAAGCCCGCCAACGTGCTGATCACCGATACGGGGCATGCGGTCCTGGCGGACTTCGGGATCGCCGCGGTGGCCGACGCCACGCACAGCCTGACACGGACGGGCCTGGTGGTCGGCTCGCTGGGCTACATCGCCCCCGAGCGGTTCTCCTCCGGGACGGTCGGACCGGAGTCGGATCTGTGGTCGCTGGGCGCGACCCTGTACTACGCGGTGGAGGGGAAGCGGGCGTACCGCGCCGATGACGGCATGGAGGTGCACATCGCCCGCCTGATGATGGGCGAGGACCCGGAGATGAACCGGGCCGGGCCGCTCGCACCGGTCATCGCGGGGCTGATGGAGAAGAACCCGGCCCGCCGGTGGGACCACGACCGGGCCCGGCGAGCCCTGAACGGCGAGAGCACCGGACCGACCAGGAGCCTGCCGCCCGTGCGCCGGTGGGCCGCGAGCAGAGCGGCCCGGCTCCTGGCGGCCCTGTCGCTGTCGCTCGTCCTGGTGGGCGCCATCGCCTACTCCGCCGCCGGGCACCGGGGCCCGGAACGACCCGGCCCGCGCGGGAGCGCCACCCCTGCGGCGGGCGTGTACAAGCGGATGCCGGACTTCTGCGGGTACCTGAAACGCAACGATCTGCGGGGGCGCAGGGAACTGGCGGCCGATGATCTGCTGGACAAGAGCAACAACAGCCGGGAGGCGAACTGTGGCTGGAAAAGCTCCGGCAGCCCGGTTCAGTTCACACTGATCATCAGCGCGGAACTGTACGGCAGCGAGGCGGCGGCGGTCAGGGAGATGGCCAACCACACGCTCGGCCGCAGTTCGTCCGGCGTCAGCGCCGACAACCCGACGGTGACCAGCCGCGTGGAGGGGCTCGCGGAAGAGGCGGTGAAGTCGGTCTTCGACGAGAGCCGCGGGAAGAGGGGGCGGCACAACTCGACCGTGGTCTGGTTCCGGCGGGACAACCTCATCGTCAGCGCGCACTACATGCAGTTCGAGGTCGCCCCCTCGGGGGAAGCGGACCCCAAGGGCATGACCTCGGAGCGAGCGCTCAAGATCGCCGGGATGCTCGACGGCTTCCTCAGGGACGAGCCGGAGAACCAGGAGGAACCGATCCGGGGCTGACCCGCCTCGTCCGCCTGCCGGGAGCGGCCGACGCGGAGCCGATCACCTGCCCGGTGCGGCGAACCGGCAGGTGCCCGGCCCCGGCGGGCGGTCAGGAACGAAGCCGCAGGCCCCTCGGCGTGGGATGGAAACCGGCGGCCTCCAGGGCGGCGGCCAAGGGGGAGTTGACGATGGACTCGCCGTCGGCGCGTTCCACGGTCAGTTTGCCCAGGGCACCCTCGCGGACGGCCAGGGCCAGGGCGTCAACGGCCGGTTGCAGCACCTCCGGGTCGTCGTCCCAGGTCAGCAGTGTCTTGCCGCCGCGTTCCACGTACAGGGCCAGGCGGCCGTCCACCAGCGCCACCAACGCGCCCGCCTTGCGGCCCGGCTTGTGGCCGCTGGCCACCTCGTCGGCGCGGTCGGGCCAGGGCAGGGCCGCGCCGTAGGGGTTGGCCGGGTCGGTGGCCGCCAGGATCAGGGCGCGGCGGTCGGTGTCGCGGCGGGACGGGGTCTCCCACAGCACCGCCAGCTCGTCGGGGGCGGACGGCTCGGACGGCCGCAGCGCGCGGAGGCGGTCCACCGCCCCCGGCAACGCGAACTGCGCCGCCCCCAGGCCCTCGACGAAGTAGCCGCGGCGGCACCGGCCGCTCTCCTCGAACGCGCGCAGCACCGGGTACACGCCCGCGAACCCGCCCGGCGTGCGTTCGGCGGCGACCGCGCCCCGGATCACGATGCCGTAGCGGTCCAGCAGCGCTTCGGCGAGCGCGTGGGAACGCAGCGTCGGGGCGCTCTCGCGTTCCGGCAGCGGCCACCAGCGACCCGCCACCGTGGGCGGCCCGGTCCGCGACGGCAGGACGGGACGGCCCCGGCGGGTGCTCCGGGAACGGTGGCTGGGGCGCCCGGAGCCGAGCGTCGCGCGCAGCGGCGCGAGGGTGTCGTTGGTGAGGCGGCCCGCCCACACCAGATCCCAGACGGCCGTGACCAGGTCCTGGTCGTTCGCGGTGGTCTCGCGGTTGACCCTGTCGGACAACTGCCGGAAGAACAGGGCGCCACCGCCGTCCAGGATGTCCAGCACCGCCTGGTGGACCGGCGTGAGGGTGATCTCGGCGGGTTCGGGCATCAGCAGCGGCGCGGTGTCGGCCAGGTACAGCGACACCCAGCCGTCACCGCCGGGCAGCCCGCCCTGGCCCGCCCACACGACCTCGCCCGAGGAGGTCAGCTCGTCGAGCATGGCGGGGGAGTAGCCCGCCACCCGCGACGGCAGGACCAGCGACTCCAGCGCCGACGCGGGGATCGCCGCGCCCTGCAACTGCTCGATCGCCTGCACCAGCGCGTCGATGCCGCGCAGCCGCGACCCGCCCGCGATCCCGTGCCACGCGGGCAGGAACCGGCCGAGCGCCTCCGGCGGCGACGGTTCCACCTCGGCGCGCAACCGCGCCAGCGACCGCCGCCGCAGCGTTCGCAGCACCCCGGCGTCGCACCACTCGGTGCCCAGCGCCGCACCGCCCGCGTTCGCCCCGGTCCGGGCCTCCCCCGCGGGCCGGGCGTCGTCCGCGCGCCGTTCCGCGATCACCTCGACCGGCAGGAACTCGCCCTCCACGACGCGTCCGGCCCCGGCCAGCCGCCGCAGCGCCTCCACGACGACCGCCACGCCCAGCCCGAAGCGGTACGCGACGTCGGCCGCCCGGAACGGCCCGTGCGTCCGCGCGTACCGGGACACGAGATCCCCGAGCGGATCGTCCACCGGCTCAAGGAACGCCTCGGGGATCCCGACCGGCAGCGGCGCTCCGAGCGCGTCCCGCAGCCGCCCGGCGTCCTCGACCGCCGCCCAACGCTCCTCCCCGGCGATCCGCACCCGAATGACGCGCCGGGTCTCCTCAAGCTCCGTGAGCCACCGCCCACAAACGTCCAGGACCTCAGCCCCACCCGAGACCACACCAGCGGCACCACCACTCCCCACCCCAGCCCCACCGACGACGTCCACACCATGTGCGGCATCGCCACCGTGGACAGCCTCCGCATCACGAGGGTCCCCCGACCCATCGGCGGCCCCTGCGTCGTGCACGGCTTCCGCGCCACGGATGGCTCCCGCTTGGCCGGCCCCCTGCGCATGGTCGCTGGTCTCCGCACCGCGGGCGGTGCCCGCGTTGTGCGTGGTTTCTGTGCCGGGGGCGGTTTCCGCTTCGTCAGCAGCCTGTGTGTGATGAGCGGTTTCCGCAGCAGGTGCGGACCTTGCTGCGTCGGCGGCCTGCGCGTGGTCGCTGGTCTCCGCACTGTGGGCGGTGCCCGCGTTGTGTGTGGTTTCTGCGCCGGGGGCGGTTTCCGCTTCGTCAGCAGCCTGTGCGTGATGAGTGGTTTCCGCAGCAGGTGCGGACCTTGTTGCGTCGGCGGCCTGCGCGTGGTCGCTGGTCTCCGCACTGTGGGCGGTGCCCGCGTTGTGCGTGGTTTCTGCGCCCGGGGCGGCTTCCGGTTCGTCAGCAGCCTGTGCGTGAGGGGTGGCTTCCACTCCGTGGGCGTCATCTGGGGAGGGGGTGGCCTTATGGAAGGTCTGTGCGTCTTCGGTGGGTCGGGTGTTTTCTGCGTCGCTGGTCTTTGGGGCGTTGTTGGGACCTGCGGGATGGGGTGCCTTGTCAGGGGCGGGGGGCTGTGCTGGTGGGGCGAGTGGTTCGGGGACTGTGGCGGAGGTGAGGGAGGCGTGCAGGGTGGTGCGGGCTGCTACCTCCACCGTTGTCAGTGGGCCCAGTGCGCGGAGGAGGTCGGCGACTCCCTCCAGGTCGCGGGCGCGGCGGTCGGGGGTGAGGCGTTGGAGTTCGCGTTCGGTGTCGGCGACCACCTCGGGGTCGAGGAGTTCGCGCAGGTCCGCCTGGCCCAGGAGCTCGGCCAGGAGGGTGGAGTCCAGGGCGAGGGCCTGGGCGCGGCGTTCGGCCAGCGGGGAGTCGCCCTCGTACATGAACGCGCCCACGTAGTGGAACAGCAGCGAACGCGCGTACGGCGACGGCTGCGGTGTCTCCACCTCCACCATCCGCACCTTGCGGCCGGACAGGTCGCGCATGAGCTGCACCAGGCCCGGAACGTCGAAGACGTCCTGCAGGCACTCGCGCATCGTCTCCAGCACGATCGGGAACGACGGGTACTTGCTCGCCACGCCGAGGAGCTGCGCGGCGCGCTGGCGCTGCTGCCACAGCGGCATCCGCTTGTCGGGGCGGCGGCGCGGCAGCAGCAGGGAACGCGCCGCGCACTCCCGGAAACGCGCCGCGAACAACGCCGAGCCGCCCAGCTCGTCCACCACGATCCGTTCGATGTCCTCGGCGTCGAAGGCCGCCAGGTCCAGGCCGGGCGGCTCGTCCATGTCGGGGAGCCGGATCACGATGCCGTCGTCGGCGTGCATGGCCTGGGCGTCCACGCCGTACCGCTCGCGCAGGCGACCCGCGATGGCCAGCGCCCACGGCGCGTGGACGCGCGCGCCCAGCGGCGAGTGGACGACCATCCGCCAGTCGCCGAGCTCGTCGCGGAACCGCTCCACCACCAGGGTGCGGTCGTCGGGCACGTGGCCGGTGGCCTCGCGCTGTTCGGCCAGGTAGGAGACCAGGTTCGCGGCGGCCCACTCGTCCAGGCCCGCCTCGGCGACGCGGGTGCGGGCGGAGTCGGCGGGCAGCTCGGCGAGCTCGCGGGTGAACGCCCCCAGGGCGCGGCCCAGCTCGGCGGGGCGGCCCAGGGCGTCGCCGTGCCAGAACGGCAGTTTGCCGGGCTGGCCGGACGCGGGCGAGACCAGGACGCGGTCGGGCGTGATGTCCTCGATGCGCCACGAGCTGGCGCCGAGCACGAACACGTCGCCCACCCGCGACTCGTACACCATCTCCTCGTCCAGCTCGCCCACGCGTGAGGACTTCTCGCCCACGAGGAACACGCCGAACAGGCCCCGGTCCGGGATCGTGCCGCCGCTGGTGACGGCCAGGCGCTGCGCGCCGGGCCGGTCGCGCAGCACGCCCGTCACCCGGTCCCACACCAGGCGCGGCCGCAGCTCGCCGAACTCGTCGCTGGGGTAGCGGCCCGCGAGCATGTCCAGGGTCGCCTCCAGCGCCGAACGCGGCAGCGTCGCGTACGGCGCGGCCCGGCGGACCACGGTCTCCAGCTCGTCCACGGTCCACTCGTCCATCGCGACCATCGCCACGATCTGCTGGGCGAGCACGTCCAGCGGGTTGCGCGGGTAACGCAGCTCCTCGATCGCGCCGCCGCGCATGCGCTCCGCGACCACGGCGGTCTGCACCAGGTCGCTCCGGTACTTGGGGAACAGCACGCCCTTGGACACCGCGCCGACCTGGTGGCCGGCGCGGCCGACGCGTTGCAGGCCGCTGGCCACCGACGGCGGCGACTCCACCTGGACGACCAGGTCGACCGCGCCCATGTCGATGCCGAGCTCCAGGCTGGAGGTCGCCACCACCGCCGGGAGCCGCCCCTGCTTGAGGGCGTCCTCGATGACGGCGCGCTCCTCCTTGGACACCGACCCGTGGTGGGCGCGGGCGATCTCGGCGGGCGCGCCCCGCGCGGCGCCCGCCTGGGCCATCATCTGCGCCGGGGTGGCCATCGATCCCCGCAGCGCGCGCTCGATGTCGTCCGGTCCGATCCGCCGCGGCTCCCGGGTCCCCTCCGGCTCCTCCTGGTCGGCGAGGGCGCGTTCGTAGGCCAGTTCGTTGAGGCGGCCGCACAGGCGTTCGGCCAGGCGGCGGGAGTTGGCGAACACCAGCGTGGAGCGGTGCGCCTCGATCAGGTCCAGCAGCCGGTCCTCGACGTGCGGCCAGATGCTGCGCTGGCGCGGGTCGGCGGTCCCCGAGTCG
Source organism: Actinomadura kijaniata NBRC 14229 (assembly GCF_001552175.1). Taxonomy (GTDB): domain Bacteria; phylum Actinomycetota; class Actinomycetes; order Streptosporangiales; family Streptosporangiaceae; genus Spirillospora; species Spirillospora kijaniata. The sequence goes on along the minus strand of NZ_BCQR01000096.1, from coordinate 27,944 downwards.
TCGGTGAACCGGCCGATCTCGCCCAGGTCCTCGACCGGCACGACGATCTCCAGGTCGAAGACCTTGTCGGAGGGCGGCTGCACGACGGTGGCGGGCCGCGCGCCGCCCAGGAACGCCGCGACCTCCTCGGGCGGCCGCACCGTCGCCGACAGGCCGATCCGCTGGGCGGGCCGCTCCAGCAGGGCGTCCAGGCGTTCCAGCGACAGCGCCAGGTGCGCGCCGCGCTTGGTGCCCGCCACGGCGTGCACCTCGTCCACGATCACCGTCTCGACGCCGCGCAACGCCTCCCGCGCCTGCGAGGTGAGCAGCAGGAACAGCGACTCGGGCGTGGTGATCAGGATGTCCGGGGGCTTGGTGGCCAGCCGCCGCCGCTCGTCGGCGGGGGTGTCGCCGGAGCGGATCCCGACCCGCACGTCCGGCTCGGGGAGGTCGAGGCGGCGGGCGGCCTGCCGGATGCCGGTGAGCGGGGCGCGGAGGTTGCGTTCGACGTCGACGGCCAGGGCCTTCAGCGGCGACACGTACAGCACGCGGCACCGGTGCAGGGGATCCTCGGGGACGGGCCCGGTGGCCAGCCGGTCCAGCGACCACAGGAACGCCGACAGCGTCTTGCCCGATCCGGTCGGCGCGACGACCAGCGTGTTGTCGCCGCCGGAGATCGACTCCCAGGCCCCCGCCTGCGCGGCGGTGGGCGCGGCGAACGCGCCGGAGAACCACTCCCTGGTCGCCGACGAGAACCGTCCCAGCACGTCACCGCTCATGCCGACCATCCTGCCAAGCGCCACTGACAGAACGCGGCGGGGGTGGCGCCCGTCACGTTGTAAGCAAGCACTTGTAAGGGAATGCTCTGTGAAGGTCGTCACCGCGAGGGAGCCCCCTGATGCCCTACGTCCTGCTGGCCTTCGGAGCCCTGTCGCTGCTGCTCGCCGTGAACGCGCACGTCCCGCGCAGGAGCGCGCTGCTGCTGGTGCCGAGCTTCTTCGCCGGCTGGCTGACGATCGAGATGGCCCCGCACCTGCTGGTCCTGGAGATCGCCGGGCTGGGCCTGCTGGCCGCCGGGGGCGGGCTCGACGCCTGGCCGGGCTGGGCCGGGCTGCTGCTCGGCCTCGGCGGCGCCGCCGGGACGGTCGCGACGATCATCGCCGCGCGCCGCACCGTGGTGACCCTGCGCGACAGCGGCGTCCCCTTCGACCTCGACCCCGAGGACGCGCCCCGCTATCCCCGTTCCCACCTGGTCTTTCCGCCGCTGTGCCTGATCCCGCGCCGGGGCGTGAAGGTCCAGCGCAACATCGTCTTCCGCGAGGAGGGACGGCTGCGTCTCAAGCTCGACGTCTACCGTTCCGCCGCCGACGCCCCCGGCGGCGGGCTCCGCCCCGGCCTCATGCAGGTCCACGGCGGCGCGTGGATCATCGGCGACAAGCGCGAGCAGGGCCTGCCGCTGCTCAACCACATGGCCGTCCAGGGCTGGGTCGGCTTCAACGTCAACTACCGTCTCAGCCCCCGCGCGACCTGGCCCGACCACCTCCTCGACCTCAAGCACTTCATCGCCTGGTACCGCGAGCACGCCGAGGAGTACGGCGCCGACCCGGACTTCCTGTGCGTGACGGGCGGCTCGGCCGGCGGGCATCTGACGGCGATGGTCGCGCTGACGGCCGGCGTCCCGGAGTTCCAGCCGGGGTTCGAGGACGTGGACACCGGCGTGCGGGGCGCGGTGCCGTTCTACGGCGTGTACGACCTCGTCGAGCCGGGGCCGTGGCCGGTCCCCATGGGCGCGACGCCGTTCATGCAGAAGATGGTGCTGAAGAAGTCGTTCCGCGACGAGCGCGAGGCGTTCGCCAAGGCGTCACCGGTGACGTACCTGAACGAGGACGCGCCGCCGTTCTTCGTCATCCACGGAAGCCACGACTCGCTCATCCCGGTGGGCGAGGCCCGCCGGTTCGTGGAGAAACTGCGGGACGTGTCGAAGGCCCCCGTCCTCTACGCGGAGATGAAGGGCGGGCAGCACGCGTTCGACGTCTTCCCCTCCTACCGGACGGCGCGCGTGGTGGAGGCGGTCGAGCGCTACCTCACCGGACTGCACCGCCAGTACCGCGAGGGCGTTCGCGACGCGGTCCCCGACGAGGTCGCCGACTCCCTGGAACGGCGCTGACCTCCCGGCGCGTCGGATAGCGTGGTCCCGTGCGGCTCACGGTTTTCTGGCAGCGGATGAACGAGCAGTTCGGTGAGGGCTACGCGGAGAGCGTCGCCAGGGACTACGTCCTGGCCGAACTGGGCGGCCGCACCGTCGAACAGGCCCTGGCCGACGGCGAGCCGGCCAAGCGCGTCTGGCAGGCGGTCGTCGCCACGTTCGACGTGCCGCAGCGCCTGCACTGACGGCCCGCGCCGGCGGGTCAGTAGACCGAGACGGCGACCACGAAGCCGATCATCAGGTTGGCGACGGCCAGCAGGATCGCCGCCGGTTCGAGCCGGTCCTCGGCGTCGTCGGCCAGCTCCCGCACGTTGATCCCGATCAGCCGGTCGAAGATCATCGTGGCGAGGCCCTGCGCCAGGATGCCGACCAGCCCGAACACCGCCGTCCGCGACAGGCCCTCCACCAGGTCCCCGCCCGCCGCGAAGATCGACACCGCGGTGATCAGGCCGACCCCGACCATGGAGGCGCACACCAGCAGCGTGGCGTTGGGGTTGCGGTGCTGCCGCAGCACCGTGATCAACCGGCCGGGGACGACCAGGTCGGTCATGTAGAACCCGGCCACGAACAGCGCCAGCCCGACGGCGGCGTAGGCCAGCAGCGCCCCGGTGCCCTCCAGCAGGAACAGGCCGAGATTGTCGTCCGCCGCCGTCTGCGCGAGCGTGGTCATGGATCTCCTTGGAAGGTCACAGCGGAATGCGATGGGGAACGAACGACGAGGTGTCGTCGGTGATCAGCCCGGCGGTCTCCCGGATGCCCAGGCCCGCCGACTCGTCGTGGACCACCCACGCGCCCAGCACCGGGTGCTCGCCGTCGAAGTCGGGCAGCGCGCAGAACTCCTGGAAGACGAAGCCCTCCTTGCCGTACTCGCCCTGCGTGCGGTGCTCGCCGCCGTCCGGCGTGACGATCCGCATGCTCGCGCCCTCCCGCCCCAGCAGCGGCTTCTGCACGTAGGAGGTGAGGTCGGCGGGCGTGTTGAGGTAGGTGGGCAGCAGGTTCGGGTGGCCGGGGAACATCTCCCACAGCAGCACCAGCAGCGCCTTGTTGGAGAGCACCATCTTCCAGATGGGCTCGATCCAGCGGGTCGGGGCGCCGGGGATGTTGCGGCCGAACGGTTCGGCGACGATCCACTCCCACGGGTACAGCTTGCACAACGCGCCGATCTCGCGTTCGTCCAGGTCGACGAAGCGTTCCCGGGCCGAGTCCCAGCCGATGTCCTCCATGGCGATCGCCGTGCCCGGCAGGCCCGCCTCCTCGGCGGTCTCCTGCATGTAGGCGATCGTCATGACCTCCTCGCCGGTCTCGTCCTCGTGGGTCCAGGCGAAGTGGAGCGGCCCGCCGCCCAGCGTGGAACCGATCTGCTTCCACCGGTCGACGAGGCGTTCGTGGATGGAGTTCCACTGGTCGTCGTCGGGGTACACGTCCTGCAGCCAGTACCACTGGACGATCGAGCTCTCGACCAGCGCGGTGGGGGTGTCGGCGTTGTACTCCAGCAGCTTGGCCGGACCGGTCCCGTCGTACCGCAGGTCGAACCGCCCGTACAGGTGCGGGTCGTCGCGCCGCCACGACTCCTCGATCAGCGGCGCCACCCAGTCGGGGATGCCCAGAACGTGGTAGCGGCCCGTGGTGACGACGTGCTCCACCGCCTGGAGGCACATGCGGTGCAGCTCCTCGACGGTCTCCTCCAGCGCCAGCACCTCGTCCATGTCGAAGACGTAGTGCACCGACTCGTCCCAGTAGGGCCGGGGCAGGTGTTCGGGGTGGGCCGTCCGGTGGAACGCCAGTCCCTGCGACTCGACCTTCTGCGGCCAGTCGGGGCGGGGCGTCGAACGCTCGCGTCGCACTCGCTCAGCCCCCGCTTCGGCCGCCGCCGCCGAACCCGCCGCGCACCAGCGTGTGCCCCGAACTCGACTTGATCTTCCCCTTGCTGGGGCCGTAGGAGCTGCCGCCCGACACCGTTCCGGTGGAGCCGTCGCGCTTGCCGCCGTAGTACCAGAAGTAGCGGCCGTAGCTCACCGTGCCGCGCTCGATGTCCCGCTTGTCGCAGTAGGAGTCGGGGACGACCCGGTAGCCGCCCTTGGAGCCGGGCAGCGTGCGGTCCACGCACCACGCCGTCGTCGTCTTGGAGCCGCAGGCCACCAGGGTGAGCGACAGCGCACTGACCATGCCGACCTTGACGGTCCGGGAGCGGAGCCTGCGACCGGGATCCTGAGGAGGCAACGTGAACACGCCCTTCGAAACGAGGTGGCCGACACCCGCACGACTCCGCACGGTGGGGCCACCGTGCGGCAGCGATTCGGCGTCGCGGGGGTTAGCTTAGAGGTGGACTCCGCTGAGACGGTAGGGGAGTCCTCCCGGTTCCGGGCATGGCGGACGGGCGTTCCGGGCCGTTCCGGCGGATTCCGTCCCAAGGGAGTCGACGCCGGGCGCTCAGTCCGGAACGGGCAGGTGGGCGTACAGATCCATCGGATCGGTCGTCGAGGGCAGGTCGCTGACCTGACCGTCGCCCACCTCCACGACCCGCCACTCGCCGTCGCTGCGCAACGCCAGGTCGGTGGTGATGAAGCGGCAGCCCAGCGCCCGCACCGCCGGGGCCACGGCCGCCAGGTCCGGGTCGGGGAGGGTTCCCGGGCTGTCCGGATGCGGCCCCACCAGCACCGCCTCGCCGTCCACCCACCACACGCGCGACTCGCCCGCGCCGTCGAACCGTTCGAACTCGCGGATCACGACGCCGCCCGCCAGGAACTCCCCCTGCAGCGCGACCATCTTGCTGACCACGGCGCGCAGCCGGGTGAGGTTCCTCACGTCCGGCACGTAGCACGCCTCGTCCCACTCGTGCTTGCGGGACTTGACGTAGTCCTTCACGACGGCCGGGCCGCTGCGCAACGGCCGTACCAGGTCGCTCAGGTCGCCCGGATCCTCGCCGGGGGACAGGGGCCGCCACACGCTGTTCGGGGTCAGTCCGGCGAACGTGTCGTGCCAGCCGGGCAGCTCGTGGGCGCGCTGGTAGTCGTCGGGGTGGGTGAGCAGCGGGGAGCCGCGCCGCCGCAACGCCCCCGCCAGCGCCGTGTACTCGGCGGAGGTCAGCATCCAGCCCCGGTACCAGGCCGGGCCCAGGTCGCGGGGGACCGACCGCACGGCGTGCTCGACGTCGCCGCGTTGCAGGGCGTCGTGGTCGATCAGGGCGATTTCGCCATAGTGGTCCCGCACGGCGGCGGCCTCACGGGCGAAGTGGGGATCAACGCGCCGAGGGTGGAGCGGATCGACGCAGAAGAGAACGGTCAGCGTCATGAAAAACCCTCCGTGAACGCCGCCAGCGTACGGGCAATCCCGCCTCCGGCGCACGGAGATTCCCGGGCGAATCGCCGGACGCGGCCCTGATCGAACGGATGTTCGGTAAGCTGATGGGGCGCGCGACGTTATCCACAGCACCGCGTCGAAGCCGCGAAAGTGTCAGTGGCTTCTCGTAACGTCGCCTACGACATCGCAACCACACCGGCGACGTATGGACGACGGTAGAGACAAGGGGCATCGCAATGGCAGCGAACGACCGGGAGAAGGCCCTCGAGACCGCGCTCGCGCAGATCGAGCGTCAGTTCGGCAAGGGCTCGGTCATGCGGATGGGGGAAGAGGCCCGCGTCCCGGTCGAGGTCATCCCGACCGGTTCCATCTCCCTGGACATCGCACTGGGCATCGGCGGCCTGCCGCGCGGCCGCGTCGTGGAGGTCTACGGTCCGGAAGGCTCCGGTAAGACCTCGATCGCGCTGCACGCCGTGGCCAACGTGCAGAAGAAGGGCGGCATCGCGGCGTTCGTGGACGCCGAGCACGCCCTGGACCCCGAGTACGCGAGCAAGCTCGGGGTGGACATCGACGCGCTCCTGGTCTCCCAGCCCGACACCGGCGAGCAGGCCCTGGAGATCACCGACATGCTGATCCGCTCCGGCGCGATCGACATCGTCGTGATCGACTCGGTGGCCGCGCTCGTCCCCCGGGCCGAGATCGAGGGCGAGATGGGCGACAGCCACGTGGGTCTCCAGGCCCGCCTGATGTCGCAGGCCCTGCGGAAGCTGACCGGCGCCATCAACCAGACCAAGACCACCGCGATCTTCATCAACCAGCTGCGGGAGAAGGTCGGCGTCATGTTCGGCTCCCCGGAGACCACCACCGGTGGCCGGGCGCTGAAGTTCTACGCCTCGGTCCGGCTGGACGTGCGGCGCATCGAGACCCTCAAGGACGGCACCGAGGCGGTCGGCAACCGTGTCCGCGTCAAGGTCGTCAAGAACAAGATGGCCCCGCCCTTCCGGGTCGCCGACTTCGACCTGCTGTACGGCCAGGGCATCTCCCGCGAGGGCGGCCTGATCGACCTGGGCGTGGAGCACGGCTTCGTCCGCAAGTCCGGTGCCTGGTACACCTACGAGGGCGACCAGCTCGGCCAGGGCAAGGAGAACGCCCGCAACTTCCTCAAGTCCAACCCGGACACCGCCGACGAGATCGAGAAGAAGATCAAGGAGAAGCTGGGCGTCGGCCCCAAGGTCGACAAGCCGGCCGAGGAGGGCGCCGCCGGGGCCACCGCGCCCGCCGTGCCCCCCGCCATCACCCCGGCCGCCAAGCCGGCCACCGCGGCCACCCGCAAGAACTCCAGGGCGGCCAAGAGCGGCGACTGACCGGGAACTCCCGACGAACGTTCCGTTGAACCGGGTGACTCCTGACGGCGGTTCGAGCGATGATCCCTTGCACTGGGCGGCGGCGCCCTGCCCGCCCCATCCGCGGGCCCTTCCCCGAAGGCGCCGCCGCTCCGCTCGGCTCCGCCCGTTCCACCGCCCACCCGATCAACGGACCGATCAAGCCCCGCCTCCCGCACGCAGAGGCCCGGCCCACAGCAACCCCAACAGCGCCGCACCCCGACAGCGGCCCACACCACGGCCTCCGGACCAACACGTACGAAGACCGAACAACAGCACATCCTCACCGCCCCAAGAGGTGCCCAACTACCTGGCCCAGCCCCCGCCGACAAGACCCGGCGGCGGCCCTCAACGGCGTAGTTGGACATCTCCAAACGAGCGGCGAGGGAACACCACCCCAAGCCCCTGCCAAAGGCGCACGAGTTCCGCGCACGCACAGCAGGCCGAGCAGCCCCCAAGAAAAGCCACAACACCCACTCGGCGTGGTGGGCAAGGTGGGCACGGTGGGCACGGCGGCACGGTGGGCACGGCGTGGCCTTTTCGTGATCATGTGGTGGGCTCTGGAGCGGCCGGACGGCGGCCGTTCCCGGTGGCGTCGGTCATGCGGCGCCGTGGGGGGAGCTGCGGTGGTGGCTCGGCGCTGTGGTCGGGTTGCTGGAACGTGTCGTGGGGAGGCGATCGTGGAGTGGCGTTCCGCGTGGTTCGGTCGCGACCCCGCTCTTGTCCTGCATGGTGAGGCGAAGCCGCCGAGACGCTTGTGACCGGCGTGGACGGATCGCAGAGGAGGAACGCTCGTGGACCCCGAGGAAAAGCCCCGGCAGGAGCCCTCCGACGAGGCCGGGACCGAGAACGCGGACTGGCGGCCTGCGGCTGAGGGGCCGTTCGCCGATCTTGGGCGTCCCGCCGAGCGGCGTTCCTGGTTCGTTCCGCCGGAGCCTTCCACCGCTCCGACCCCCTGGGCTGCGGATACGACCAACCCGTGGACCGGCGGGCCCACCGGTTCTGACGCGCCGTCCGAGCCGGACGCCTCGGCGGAGGCCGAGAAGCCGGTGAACCCGTGGACCGGCGAGCCGCTCACGTCGTCGCCCACCGACGCGTCCCCTGCGGACGAACCCCTGGCGCCCGAGGCATCTCCACCGCGCGGCACCCACCTCGCGGGCTCTGAGGCCGGCGAACGTGAGGCTCCTTCCGTTCCCTGGGAGCGCAGCGCCGGGACGCCGCCGCCCTCGCCGTTCCCGAAGCCGGATGCCGACGCCCCGAACCCCTGGACAGACCAGCCCGCCGTGCCCGTGCCCGTGCCTGTGGACGAGGACGAGCCGTCTGCGGACGTGGCGGAGAGCGTCGAGGACGCAGACGTTCACGCGGGCGTGGAGAAACGTCCTCGGGGACGTTCCGGGCGGGCTCATGCGGCGGAGAAGACCCAAAAGCGGGACGATCACGCCGACGGGTCGGAGCGGATGGGCGCGCCCGGGGCTGACAGCGCAGTGGATGAAGCTGTCGGCGGAGACGGCAAGCAGGCGCGGGGGTCCGGCAAGCGGCGGACCAGGAAGGTGAGTGCGCCCCAGCACGGCGGGATCGAGGAAGCCGCCGGTGGAGATGATGAGCAGGCACAGGAGTCCGTGGGACGGCGGGCGGCGGACATGGACGCCCCCTCCTCGGGCGGCGGAGTAACGGAAGCCGTTGGCGAGGGCGAGGAGCGGGCGCAGGAGCCCGTGGGACGGCGGGCGGCGGACATGGACGCCCCCTCCTCGGGCGGCGGAGTAACGGAAGCCGTTGGCGAGGGCGAGGAGCGGGCGCAGGAGTCCGATCGGCGGGACGTACGCGTGGATGCGTCCTCCTCGGTCGGCGGGGCGGCAGAGGGCGTTGGCGGAGGGGATGAGCAGGCCCAGGAACCCGCTGGGCGGCGGGCCGCGCACGTGGAGGCCACCCCGTCGGACCGTGAAGTAGCGGAGGACGCCGATGGGGAGCGGACGCGGGGGACCCGTCGGCGGCGGAGCGCCCGGGCGGACGCGTCTCAGGCTGAGGAAGCCGTCGGCGGCGAGTGGGGGCAGAGCGCCGGGCGTCGGCGGGGCCAGGCGGCCGGTGGGGCGTCCCCGGAGGAAGACGCCGCTGGGGAGAGCGAGGCCGCGGACGGCGCCGAGGAACGTGGTGGGCGCTCCCGGCGGCGTGGGAAGCGGCGTAAGGCTCCCTGGGACGGTTCCCGGTCCGCCTGGGAGGAAGGGACCTCTCGGGAGGAGCGTGCGGAGCAGAAGACCTCCGATCCGGAGGCGCGGGCCCGGGAGATCTGCCTGCGGCTGCTGACCGGGTCGCCCCGGACCCGGTCCCAGCTCGCCGAGTCCCTCAAACGTAAGGGGATCCCTGACGACGTCGCCGAGCGCGTGCTGGGACGGTTCGCGGATGTCGGACTGATCGACGACGCCGCGTTCGCCCAGGCCTGGGTCCAGTCGCGGCACGCGGGGCGCGGGCTCGCGCGGCGGGCGCTGGCCGCCGAGCTGCGGCAGCGGGGGGTCGACCAGGAGACCGTCAGCGAGGCCGTGGAGGCGCTCGACTCCGAGCAGGAGGAGGTGCGGGCCCGCGAGCTCGTGGAACGCAAGCTGCGGTCCACGCGGGGAGTGGACCCGGTCAAGCGGACGCGGCGGCTCGTCGGGATGCTCGCCCGCAAGGGGTACTCCTCGGGACTGGCCTACCGGGTCGTCAAGGAGGTCCTGGAGGCCGAGGGGGACGATGTGCCCGAAGGCGACTGGGGGGCCGACGACACGCCGTAGTCATGGGATGCCTGACGGGCGTCTCCCGTTCCTGGCAGCCGATGGGGCAGGTGAGCGGCGGTGGGCGTCGGTAAGGGACTACTCACGCCGACGTTCGGTTAGTCCGGAATGACCCTCGTTTGCTTGCTCATTACCTCCGTGCCGCTTACCGTTACGGCAGTGAGGAGTTACTCCGCGCACCGCGGATTGCCATAAGACTGAGCATGTTCTAGCAGCTGAGAGGCATAGAGGACGCCGTCTTGGCCGTCGTCGGCCGAGCCCCGTGCGGGTGCTCGGACGATGCCGCGTACCCGGCGGGGTGCGGGTAAATCCTCGCGGTGACAGGGCCCCGAACCCCCGAGGCCCGCGGCGAGGAAGGGTCGGCCTCATGGTGAGCGTCCTGTTGGGTGTGGCGCTGCTGGTGGCCCTGGTCGCCCTGGTGGTCACGGGGCGCCCGGGCGTGGGGCGGCGCGGCCGGGAGACGGCCCGGCAGGAGGCGCGGGACATTCTGGACCGTGCCGAGCGGGAGGCCAAGGAGCTCCTGGAGCAGGCCGACAGGCAGGTGCGGGAGATCGTCGAGGCGGGGCGCGAGGAGGCCGAGCAGCAGGCCCGCGCCGCCCGGGAGGAGATCCGCACCCTGCGCGAGGACCTGGAGCGCCGCGAGTCCCGTCTCGCCGAACGCGAGCAGCGCCTCGACAGCGAGGTCCGCCGGCTGGAGGAGTGGTCCGGGCGGCTCGCCGAGACCAAGCGCGGCCTGGAGGAGCGCAGGGTCGAGCTGGGGAAGGCCGAGGAGGAGCGGCGGCGGATCCTGGAGCAGGCCGCCGGGCTCACCGCCGAGCAGGCCAAGGCCGAACTCGTCGCCGCCGTCGAGAACCAGGCCAAACGCGAGTCCATCCCGCTGGTCCGCGAGATCGAGAACGCCGCCCGCGCCGAGGGCGACAAGCGCGCCCGCAAGATCGTGACGTTGGCGATCCAGCGGGTCGCCAGCGAGCAGACCGCCGAGTCGGTGGTGTCGGTGCTGCACCTGCCCAGCGACGAGATGAAGGGCCGCATCATCGGCCGCGAGGGCCGCAACATCCGCGCGTTCGAGTCCACCACCGGCGTCAACCTGATCATCGACGACACGCCCGAGGCGGTGCTGCTGAGCTGCTTCGACCCGGTGCGCCGCGAGGTCGGGCGGCTGACGCTGGAGAAGCTGGTCCAGGACGGCCGCATCCACCCCCAGCGCATCGAGGAGGTCTACGAGCGCAGCAAGCGCGACGTGGAGCAGCTGTGCGTGCGGGCGGGGGAGGACGCCCTGGTCGAGGTCGGCATCACCGACATGCACCCGGAGCTGATCGCGCTGCTGGGCCAGCTGCGGTACCGCACCTCCTACGGCCAGAACGTCCTCAAGCACCTGATCGAGTCGGCCCACATCGCCGGGATCATGGCCAGCGAGCTGCGGCTGCCGGTCGAGCTGGCCAAGCGCTGCACCCTGCTGCACGACATCGGCAAGGCCCTCACCCACGAGGTGGAGGGCAGCCACGCCCTGATCGGCGCGGAGATCGCCCGGCGCTACGGCGAGCACGAGGACGTCGTGCACGCCATCGAGGCGCACCACAACGAGGTCGAGGTCCGCACCGTCGAGGCCGTGCTCACCCAGGCCGCCGACGCGATCAGCGGGTCCCGGCCCGGCGCGCGCCGCGAGTCCCTGGAGGCCTACGTCAAGCGGCTGGAACGCCTGGAGCAGATCGCCCGCGAGAAGCACGAGGGCGTGGAGAAGGTGTTCGCGATGCAGGCCGGGCGCGAGATCCGCGTCATGGTCAAGCCCGACGCCGTCGACGACATCCAGGCGCAGGTGATCGCCCGCGACATCGCCAAGCAGGTCGAGGACGAGCTCACCTACCCCGGCCAGATCCGGGTGACGGTGGTCCGGGAGTCCCGCGCCACCGAGTTCGCCCGCTGACCCCTCCCGCCGACCCGTCAGGCGGCTCGTTCGCGCAGCCCCGCCCAGAGCCGCCCGAGGTCGGCGTCCAGCCGCCGCAGGACGCGCACCGACTCCTGGGAGCCGTCGGCGAGCAGCCCCCACAGCAGGTCGTCGCAGTCGGCGAACGCGCGCCCGCCCCGCCGCGCCGCCCACAACGCCACCTCCAGCGTCTTGCGGCCGCCCTCGTCGCACACCACCCGCGTCGCCGGACCGGTCAGCACGATGCGCAGCGGACGCAGCCGGGAACGTTCGAGCCGCCACAACGCCGGGTCGTCCGGGTGGGTGGAGGTCGCGTCCACGGCGCGGCGGCGCACCTCGTCCAGGTCGATCCCGATCGTGGCCAGCAGCTCCCGGTCCCGCCACGGCGGGACGTCCAGCTCGGCGCGGATCGCGGGGGCCGCCGCGCCGGGCAGCGGCCGCTCCTCGGCCAGGGCCAGCAGCAGCGGGCCCGTGCCGAGCGCGGTGTGCCGCGAACGCGCGGCCAGCACGCCCGCGCGCACGACGGTCCGCCGCGCGGCCGGTGAGAACCGGTCGAGTCGCATCACTTCTCCCTCACGGAACGGCGGGCGTGCTTCTTGTGGACCGACTGGCGGCGGACGCCGAGCGCGTCGGCGATGGCCTGCCAGGACCAGCCCCGCGCTCGGGCGTTGTGCACGTGCAGCGCCTCCAGCTCGTCGGCGAGCCGCCGCAGGGCCGCCACGGCGGCCAGTCCGGTCCCCGGGTCGTCGCTGTCGGCGGCGGCCGCCAGCTCCGTCATCGTCGGCATGGTGTCAGCCTAAGCTGACATATGCCCGTTTGTCAGCCTTGGCTGACAAACGTCAGGTGATCGTGCGCGTTGTGCAGTGATCGAAGAATCTGTAGGTTCTGGCGAATGCGTAAGGGGCAGATGCGATGGACGGTGGCGGTCGTGGCGTCGACGGGGGTCGTCGCGGCCGGAGTGGGAGCGGTCGTCCACTCCCGGACCAACCCCCCGGTCCGCGAGGCGGCGGACGTCGCGGCCCCCCTCCAGGTCAGCGCGGCCGAGGCCGACCAGACCGAGAGGTACTGGACCGCCCGGCGGATGACCGCCGCCGCGCCGGTGGCGGGACGCGCCCTCCAGCCGCAGGTCGGAGCGCGTGCCGCGACGCCCCGGGGCGTCCCCACGGCCAAGGCGTTCGGCGGGGTCCGGACGATCGGCGCGCTGTTCTTCACCACCCAGGACAAGCGCGACCACTACTGCACCGCCTCGGTCATCGCCAGTAACTCCAAGCGGCTGCTGCTGACGGCCGCGCACTGCATCCACGGCGGCAAGGGCCACGGCTACGTCAAGAACGTCGCGTTCGTGCCCAAGTACGACCGGGGCCGGGCCCCCTACGGCGTCTGGACCGCCCGGTCGGCGCTGGTCTACTCGGGCTGGCAGAAGCGCGGCGACCCCGACCTGGACTTCGGGTTCGTCACGCTCAACCCCCGCAAGGGCCGCAACATCCAGAGCGTCGTCGGCGCCTACCGCCTCGGCATCAACCGCGGCACCGGGCTGTGGGTGAACGTCGCGGGCAACCCCAAGGCCGCCTGGGACCGCCGCGACCGCCCGATCTGGTGCCGCGTCAAGACCAGGCGGCAGTCGCGCTACCAGATCCGCATGGACTGCGGCGGCTTCTACGGCGGCACCAGCGGCAGTCCCTGGATCCTGAACTACAACCCCCGCAACAACACCGGCTACGTCAACGGTGTCCTCGGCGGCTACCAGGGCGGCGGCAACACCCACTACACGTCGTACTCGCCCTACTTCGACAAGGACATCCACAACCTGCGCAAGCTCGCCGACAGCCGCGCCTGACCGGAGCCCGCAAGCGGCGCGGCCCGCGTGACCGGGAACGCCCCGGTCACGCGGTATCCCCGCGCGATGCCCTCGCGCGGCGCCCGCGTCAGCCCACGCTGAGGTCGATCGGGTCGACGTCGCGCGGCTTGAACCCGAGCGTCCGCCCGTAGAACGCCAGCTCCGACTCCAGGCACCGGACCACGGTCCCGGCGCGCCGGAACCCGTGCGCCTCGCCCTCGAACGTCAGGTACACGTACGGGATCTTCTTCTCCGCCAGCGCCTCCGCGAACCGCTCCGACTGGTCGGCGGGCACCACCGGGTCGTCGAGCCCCTGAAGCAGCAGCACCGGGCACGCCACCCGGTCCGCCCGCCGCAGCGGCGAACGCTCCTCGTAGGCGCGCTCGAAGCCTGGCAGCGGACCGATCAGGCCGAACAGGTACTGCGACTCGAAGTCGTGCGTGGTCGCGACGAAGCTCTGCAGCTCGCTGATGCCGTAGTAGGACGTGGCGGCCTTGAACAGGTCCGTCTGGGTGATCGCCGCCAGCGTCGTCCAGCCGCCCGCGCTGCCGCCCCGGATCGCCAGCCGCTCCGGGTCGGCGATCCCGCCGTCCACCAGCGCCTGCGCGGCCGCGATGGCGTCCTCCACGTCCACCACGCCCCACTGGCGGCGCAGCCGTTCCCGGTAGGCGCGGCCGTAGCCGGACGAGCCGCCATAGTTGACGTCGATGACGCCGATGCCGCGGCTGGTGAAGTACGCCCGCTCCAGGTTCAGGACCGTGGAGGAACGGCTGGTCGGGCCGCCGTGCACGAACACCACGTAGGGCGGCAGCTCGTTGTCGGGGCCGACGGCCTCGGGGTTGGCGGGCGGGAACACGTAGGCGTGCACCGGCCGCCCGAACGGGCCCTCCAGCCTCTCCGCGCGCGGCGTCGGCAGGTAGGCGGCGTCGGGCAGCTCCTCCAGCTCGCGCTGCAGCTCTTCGGCGCGCCCGGTGGCGGTGTCGATCCGCACCACCGACGGCGGGACGGCCGCGCCGCCGCCGATGCCCACGACGGTGGTCCCGTCGGCCGACACCATGGGCTGCCAGTGGTCGTAGGGGACCTCCAGGTCGACCAGGTCCAGCGTGTCGGGATCGTAGATCCCGATCCGCTGGTCGCCCTCGCCGTGCAGCACCGCCAGCCGCCCGTCCTCCAGCAGCGCGTATGGCATCCCGCCGAGCTGCCACAGCGGCGCGGCGAACTCCTCCTCGGCCGGGTACAGCGCCTGCGGCGACTCCCCGTGCAGCCCGACCTGGTAGATGTTCCACCAGCCCGGCCAGTCGGAGATCACGTACAGGGTGCTGTCGTCGGCCCACAGGGGCGCCAGCGCCGACTCGTTCAGCCCGCCCTTGACCGTGCGCGGCGCGGTGGCGACGCCGTCCTCCAGGGCGGCGACCCGCACCTCGGTGCCCTCCCACGGCATGCGCGGGTGGCTCCACTGCACCCACGCCAGGTGCCCGCCGGACGGCGACGGGGCGGGGGAGGCGTAGAAGTGCGCGCCGGTCACCAGCTCGCGGACCGCGGCGGCGTCCTCGGCGGCGCTGCCGTCCAGCGGAACGGCGACGATGGCGCGGCGGACGCCGTCGGGGGTGTGCCCCTCGCACACGCACCACACCTCGGTCCCGTCGGGGGACAGGACGTAGTCGGCGTAGCGCAGCCCGCCGGGGACGGCCGGTTCGGGGGTGAGGGGACGCGGCTTCGGATCGTCGGGGTCGAGGCGGTGCAGCCGCTGGTCCTCGTAGTGGGAGAAGACCAGCGCGTGGCCGTCCTCGACGGGAACGGGCAGGTAGGAACGTCCGCCGTACTCGTGGACACGGGTGCGCGCGTCCCAGGGGGCCGCGAGGAGCTCGGTCCGCTGCCCGCCCGCCAGATGGACGACCGTGGTGCGCCCGCCCTCCTCCGGCCGTGTCTCCTGCCACCACACGTCGCCGCCGGACACGAGGGGGAAACCGAGCCGCAACCGGGCGCGGGCGACGTCGGTCGCGGAGATGGGAGAGGGCCAGGAGCCGTAGGGGAGGGTCGCGCGAGCGGTCATAACCGAATCGTCCCGCATGCGCGGGGTGGTTGGGGCCATGACGGGGCAGTTGACTTCGGAAAGATACAAGCCGCTCACCGGGGAGGTCTCAGACGGGCGTGACGACCCTCACTCTTGGTTCGTTCCCGCCCGTTCCGGTCGTGCCCGGCGACCGTCCCACCAGCAGCCGGACGATCTCCCGCACCGCCGCGCGGCCCGCCCGGTTGGCGCCGATCGTGCTCGCCGACGGCCCGTATCCCAGCAGATGGATCCGGGGGTCGGCGGCGACGCGGGTGCCGTCCACGGCGATCCCGCCGCCGGGGCCGCGCAGCCGCAGCGGGGCCAGATGGTCCAGCGCCGCCCGGAATCCGGTCGCCCACAAAATCACGTCGGCCTCGATCGCGGTCCCGTCGGCCCAGACGACGCCGGCCGGGGTGATCCGCTCGAACATCGGCAGCCGGTCCAGCACCCCGCGCTCGCGCGCCGCGCGCATCTCGTCGGTGAGCAGCAGGCCGGTCGCGCCGACCACGCTGCCCGGCGGCAGGCCGCGCCGCACCCGCTCCTCGACCCGCGCGACGGCCTCACGGCCCCGTTGATCGTCGAACGGCCCCTCGCGCCATACCGGTGGCCGCCTGGTCACCCACGTGGTCCCGGCGGCCACCTCAGCGATCTCCACCAGTGCCTGGGTCGCCGAGGCGCCGCCGCCCACGACCACCACCCGCCGCCCGGCGAACTCGTGCGGCCCCCGGTAGTCGGCGGTGTGCAGCTGCCGTCCCCGGAACGTCTCCATCCCCGGGTAGTACGGCCAGAACGGCTTGTCCCACGTCCCCGTCGCGTTGACCAGCGCCCGCACCAGGTAATCGCCGTCGGAGGAACGCACCAGCAGCCGCCCGTCGGGGGCGTCGGTCACCGAGGTCACGTCGGCGGGCCGGTGCACCGGCAGGTCGAACGCCGCCTCGTACCGCGCGAAGTACTCCGACACCACCCGCGCGGCGGGCCGCGCCGGGTCGTGCTCGCCCAGCGGCATCCCCGGCAGGTCGTGGATCCGGTGGGCCTTCCCCAACGTCAGCGTCGGCCACCGGTGCTGCCACGCCCCGCCCGCGCGCGGCGCGTGGTCGAACATGACGAACCCGATCCCCGCGCGCCGCAGGTGGTATCCGGCCGACAGGCCCGCCTGCCCCGCCCCGATCACTGCGACGTCCACCTCGTGAGCCACGCCCGCGACAACCGAAAGGGGCCCCGCCGGATTCCCGGCGGGGCCCCAGGGGCGAACGGGGGGGGGTCAGCCGCCCGCGGCGCCGCCGTCACCGCCGGCGCCGACCGCACCACCGTCACCGGTGATCCGGCCGGTGGCGGTCATGCCGGCCGCGCTCGGCGTCCCGGCGGCGACCTTCGCGCTGCGGCGGGTGCGCGACTCCAGCTTGTTGGCCAGGCCGCTCAGCGCCATGTTGAGCCCGATGTAGATGATCGAGATCACGAACGCGGCGGGCAGCAGGTTGAAGTAGTTCGCCGGCAGGATCTTGAAGCCGTAGCTGGTCAGGTCCTCGAAGGCGATGATGAAGCCGAGGGCGGTGTCCTTGAGCAGCACCACCATCTGGCTGACGATGGCCGGCATCATCACGGTGACCGCCTGCGGCAGCAGGATCATCCGCATGACCTGGTTCTTGCGCATGCCGATCGAGTAGGCCGCCTCGGACTGGCCGCGCGGGATCGACTGCACGCCCGCCCGGATGACCTCGGCGAGCACCGACCCGTTGTACAGCACCAGGCCGAACACCAGCGCGGCGAACGCGGGCACGGTGACCACGCCGCGGCTGATCTCCACGCCGAACGGGGCGCCCAGGGTCTCCACCATGACCCGCTGGAAGTTGCCCAGCGGGCCGTCGGCGATGATCGGGCTGATCGACGGCGGCACAAAGAACGCCAGGAAGATCAGGATCAGCAGCGGCATCGCGCGGAAGAACTCGACCACCGCGCCGGCCGGCACGCGGAGCCAGGCGTGGTCCGACAGCCGGGCCAGGCCGAAGACCGCGCCGAACGCCAGCGCCAGCACCGAGCCGACCAGGGCGGCCTTCAGCGTGTTGGCCAGACCCTTGAGGATGTAGCCGGTCCACACCTCGGGCTTGAGGAACGGCTCCCACAGGTTCGCCGCGAACTGCCCCTTGGACTTGAGCTGCCAGCCCATGACGGCGAGCACGGCGACCAGGACCACCGCCGAGATGACGGTGAGGATCAGGTTGCGCCGCTGGGCCCGGGGGCCGGGGGCGTCGAAGAGGACACTGGCCTCAGCACTCACCGCGCCACCGCCATTCGCTTGGCCAGCCAGCCGAAGAAGAAGCCTGCCGGCAGGGTCAGGATCAGGTAGCCGATCGCGAAGCCGATGAAGATCGGGAGCGAGGCGCCCAGATCGAAGAACATGATCTTCATTTCGGAGACGGCGTCCACACCGTAGGCGACGGCCGCGACGATCGTGGTGTTCTTGATCATCGCGATCAGCACGCTGCCCAGCGGCCCGATCACGGCGCGGAACGCCTGCGGCAGGATGATCATCCGGAGCGACTGGCCGAACGTCAGCCCGATGGACCGCGCCGCCTCGGCCTGCCCCAGCGGGACGGTGTTGACGCCCGAGCGCAACGCCTCGGAGACGAACGCGCCGGTGTACACCGACAGCGCGGTGACCGCCCACCAGTAGCCGTTCACCGACGGCGTGTCGGAGAAGGTCACCTTGAGCACGTCACTGAGCCCGGACACGCACAGCAGCGCCACCAGCGTCAGCGGCGTGTTGCGCAGCACGTTCACGACGACCGTGCCGACACCGCGCAGCACCGGGGTGGGCGACACCCGGAACGACACCAGCACCGTACCGATGATCAATGCCAGGACCGCGGTGACCGAGGCCAGCCGGATCGTCGCCCAGAAGCCCGACAGGATCTTGTCGAGGTTGTCGAAGACCTCGGTGAAGTTGAACAGTTCGTTCATCAGTTTTCACCCGTTCAGGGCCGCGCCGGTGCCCCGAGAAGCGGGGACACCGGCGCGGCGCGGTCCGTCAGAGCAGGTCAGGCGCAACCCTCGAAGGTCGGGGCCTTGTCGGTCTGCAGCTTCAGGCCCGCACCGGTGAAGTGCTTCTCCAGCAGCTTCTTGGCGGTGCCGTCGGTGTACATGTCGGTGATGGCCTTGTTGACGGCCTCACAGCCCGCGGTGTCGCCCTTGCGGATGCCGACGCCGTACTTCTCGTCGGTGAACGGGTCGTTGATGACCTTGAACTTGCCCTTCTGCTGGGCGGCGAAGCCGGCCAGGATCAGGTCGTCGGTGGAGACCGCGTCCACGGCGCCCGAGGCCAGCTTGGCGGTGCAGTCGGCGTAACCGGTCGCGTCCACCAGGGTGGCGTCCAGGTCCAGCTTGCCGTCGGGGGCCGGGTCGGTCACGCGGCGCCAGGAGTTGGAGCCGGCCGCCTTGCAGATCTTCTTGCCCTTGAGGTCGGTGGCCTTCTTGATGCCGGTGTTGTCGGACTTGACCATGGTGTCCTGGTGGGCCACGTAGTACGGGCCGCCGAAGGTCACCTTGGGCTTGCGGGAGTCGGTGATCGAGTAGGTGGCGATCACCAGGTCGACCTGGCCGGTCTGCAGGAAGGACTCGCGGTTCTCGGAGCGGGCCTCCTTGAACTCGATGCCGCTCTCGGGGACGCCGAGCTTGCCCGCGATGTACTTGGCGACGTCGACGTCGAAGCCCTCGAGGCTGCCGTCGGGCTTCTTCAGGCCCAGCGCCGGCTGCTCGTACTTCACGCCGACGATCAGCTTCTTGTCCGACTTGGCCTTGTCGACCAGGCCCTTGGACTCGGCGGCCTTCTTCTCGGTGTCGCTGCCACAGGCGGTGAGGCCCAGGGCCAGCGTGGCGGCGGCCGCGGCGGCCACGATCTGACGTACACGCATCTGTAGTACCTCTGCTTTCAATGCCGGAGCCGCGCGGCTCAGTGCGTGAGGATCTTGGAAAGGAAGTCCTGGGCGCGCTCGGTCTGCGGGTTCGTGAAGAACTCCTCGGGGGTGTTGGACTCGACGATCTGCCCGTCGGCCATGAACACCACCTTCTGCGCAGCCTTGCGGGCGAAGCCCATCTCGTGAGTGACCACGATCATCGTCATACCCTCCCGTGCCAGGGAGGTCATGACGTCGAGCACCTCGTTGATCATCTCAGGGTCGAGGGCCGAGGTCGGCTCGTCGAAGAGCATGACCTTCGGCTTCATCGCCAGCGACCGCGCGATGGCCACCCGCTGCTGCTGGCCGCCCGACAGCTGGGCGGGGTACTTGTGCGCCTGGTTGGCGATCCCGACCCGCTCCAGCAGCTCCATGGCGTGCTTCTCGGAGGCCTGCTTGTCCTGCTTGCGAACCTTGACCGGCCCCAGCGTGACGTTCTCCAGGATCGTCTTGTGGGCGAACAGGTTGAAGGACTGGAACACCATGCCCACGTCGGAGCGGAGCCGGGCCAGTTCCTTGCCCTCCTTGGGCAGCTCCCTGCCGTCGATCAGGATCTTGCCGCTGTCGATCGGCTCCAGCCGGTTGATGGACCGGCACAGCGTGGACTTGCCGCTGCCCGAGGGTCCGATCACCACGACCACCTCACCGCGCTGCACGGTCAGGTTGATGTCCCGGAGAACGTGGAGGTCGCCGAAGTGCTTGTTGACGTTCTCGACCACGACGAGCGGCCCGCCACCGGGAGTGTCATCCTGGGGCCCGCCACCGCCCTTGGTGAGGTCGGGCCCGCCTGCGCTGTCCGTCATGGGCTCGGACTTTACGACATCCAGGATGCCGGAAAAGGCTCCCGACGGTTCCGATCCGATCACGAATACCCACGTCGGTGGCGTGCCCGGTAGTGCTCTGGCACTATCGGACCGCACCGTTGCCCCCGGCGCGTCGCCGGGGAGTGATCAGGCGGTGACCGGATGGTGATCATCGCACGGGAGGTCGGCCGGTCCGCGTACCCTTGGTGACTGTCATGAGTGCGCCTACCGAGAGCCCCCGCACGTACGAGATCCGTACCTACGGGTGCCAGATGAACGTCCACGACTCCGAGCGCCTGTCGGGCCTGCTGGAGGACGCCGGGTACGTCCGCGCCGAGGGCGGGGAGCCCGACGTGGTGGTGTTCAACACCTGTGCCGTCCGGGAGAACGCCGACAACCGCCTCTACGGCAACCTCGGGCACCTGCGCCCGGTCAAGGACGGCCACCCCGGCATGCAGATCGCCGTGGGCGGCTGCCTGGCGCAGAAGGACCGCGACACGATCGTCAGGCGGGCCCCGTGGGTGGACGTGGTGTTCGGCACCCACAACATCGGGTCGCTCCCGGTGCTGCTGGAGCGGGCGCGCGTCCGGCAGGAGGCGCAGGTCGAGATCGAAGAGTCCCTGGTGACCTTCCCCTCGACGCTGCCGACCCGCCGCGAGTCGCCGTACGCGGCCTGGGTGTCGATCTCGGTGGGCTGCAACAACACCTGCACGTTCTGCATCGTGCCGTCGCTGCGCGGCAAGGAGAGGGACCGCCGTCCCGGCGAGATCCTGGCCGAGGTCGAGGCGCTGGTCGCCGACGGTGTCGTCGAGATCACCCTGCTGGGCCAGAACGTCAACGCCTACGGCAGCGGCTTCGGCTCCCTGGCGTCGGCGCCGGAGGAGGTCCGGGCGATGACGGAGGGCGGGCAGTCGGCGTTCGCGGGCCTGCTGCGCGCCTGCGGGAACGTCGCGGGCCTGGAGCGGGTCCGCTTCACCTCCCCGCACCCCAAGGACTTCACCGACGACGTGATCGCCGCGATGGCCGAGACGCCCAACGTCATGCCGTCGCTGCACATGCCGCTGCAGTCCGGCTCCGACCCGGTGCTGAAGGCGATGCGCCGCTCCTACCGGCAGGAGCGCTACCTGGGGATCATCGAGAAGGTGCGGGCGGCGATCCCGGACGCGGCGATCACCACCGACATCATCGTGGGCTTCCCCGGCGAGACCGACGAGGACTTCGAGCAGACCCTGCACGTGGTCCGCGAGGCGCGGTTCTCGTCGGCGTTCACCTTCCAGTACTCCAAGCGCCCCGGGACCCCGGCCGCGACCATGGACGGGCAGATCCCCAAGGAGGTCGTGCAGGAGCGCTACGAGCGGCTGATCGCCCTCCAGGAGGAGATCTCCTGGGCGGAGAACAAGAAGCAGCTCGGCCGCACCCTGGAGGTCCTGGTCGCCGAGGGCGAGGGCCGCAAGGACGAGGCGACCCGCCGCCTGTCCGGCCGCGCCCCCGACAACCGCCTGGTCCACTTCGCGGTCCCGGGCGAGCCGGTCCGCCCCGGCGACATGGTCACCGTCGAGGTCACCTACGCGGCCCCGCACCACCTGGTCGCCGACCGGACGCACGGCGTGCGCCGGACCCGCGCCGGCGACGCCTGGGAGGCCCGCCGGGCCCAGCCCAAGGGCGTCTCCCTGGGGATGCCGTCCATCGGCCGCCCGGCCGCCCCGCCGGCCACGACGGGCTGCTCGGTCCCCTCCTGACGCCGCCGCGACCGTCGCCCGCCGCCGCGCGGGCGCGGCCGGACGGGCGACGCGGCGAGCCGGTCAGAGCCGGATGGGCTACTGCGGCGGCTGGTTCGGGTCGGCGGGCCTGGGCCGGTCGCCGGGACGGGCGCCCTCGATGTAGTCCCGGGCCTTGTCCTGCCCCATGTCGACCTTGTCGGAGTACTTGCCGCCGGTCCTCTTGTCGATCATGTCACCGGCCTTGTCCACGCCCTGTTCCGCCTTGTCGGGGTGCTGGCCGAGCATCCCCTTGACCTTGTCCACGAAGCTCATGTGGATCCCCCCGAATCCCCGTTGGTCGGCGTCCGCGTTCCGGCGGACGCCCCTCACGGTCTGATCCATACCCGTTCTGTTGCCAGAATTAAGCGTGTGACCTCTCCAGACGTGATCGCGGTCGTCGGCCCCACCGCCGCCGGGAAGTCCGACCTGGCGGTGGAACTGGCGCTGCGGGTGGGCGGCGAGGCGATCAACGCCGACTCGATGCAGTTCTACCAGGGCATGGACATCGGCACCGCCAAGCTCACCCCGGCGGAGACGCGCGGCGTCCCGCACCACCTGCTGGACATCTGGGACGTGACGGTGACCGCCAGCGTCGCGGAGTTCCAGCGGCTCGGCGCCGAGAAGATCGCCGAGGTCCGGGGGCGGGGCAACGTCCCGATCCTGGTCGGCGGGTCCGGGCTGTACGTGCGGGCCGCCGTCGACCACATGGAGTTCCCCGGGACCGACCCGGCGGTGCGGGCGCGGCTGGAGGCCGAGCTCGCCGAGGTCGGCCCCGGCGCGCTCCACCGGCGGCTGCGGGAGAGGGACCCCGGGGCCGCCGAGGCGATCCTGCCGAGCAACGGGCGGCGGATCGTGCGGGCGCTGGAGGTCATCGAGATCACCGGGCGGCCGTTCACCGCGACGCTGCCCGAGCACCGCTACCGCTACGGCTCGGTCGTCCAGATCGGCCTGGAGATCCCGCGCGACGAGCTGGACGAACGGATCGCGCTGCGCGTCGCGCGGATGTGGGAGGCGGGCCTGGTCGACGAGGTCCGCGAGCTGGAGAAGCGGGGCCTGCGCGACGGGCTGACCGCCGGGCGCGCCCTCGGGTACGCGCAGGTGCTGCGGTTCCTGGCGGGGGAGTGGACCGAGGAGCGGGCCAGGGAGGAGACGATCCGCCTGACGCGGCGGTTCGCCCGGCGGCAGGAGTCGTGGTTCCGGCGGGACCCGCGCGTGGTGTGGCTGCCGTACGACGCGCCCGACCTCGTGGAGCGGGCGCTGGCCCTGCTGTAGCCCACCACGGCCGTCACCCACCACGGCCGTCACCCACCACGATCGGAAGCCCCATACGATCGGTGGCATGCGTTTTGCCAAGGGACACGGGACCGAGAACGACTTCGTCATCCTGCCGGACCCGGACGGGAGCCTGGAGCTGACGCCGGAGATGGTGGCGCGGCTGTGCGACCGGCGCGCCGGGATCGGGGCCGACGGCGTCCTGCGGGTGGTGCGGACCAAGGCCGCCGGTGTCCCGGGCGTCGCTGACACGGACGCCGAGTGGTTCATGGACTACCGCAACGCCGACGGCAGCGTCGCCGAGATGTGCGGCAACGGCGTCCGCGTCTTCGCCCGCTACCTGGTGGAGGCGGGATTGGCCGCCCCCGGCGAGTGGGACCTGGCGACCCGCGCGGGGCTGCGCCGGGTCGTGCTGGGCGCGACCGGCGACGTGTGCGTGGACATGGGCGCGCCGCGGCACCTGGGAACGGGCGAGGCGTCGGTCGGCGGGCAGACGTTCACCGGCGAGCGCGTGTCCATGGGCAACCCGCACCTGGCCTGCCGCGTCGACGCGCCCGTCGCCGCGCTGGACCTGACCCGCGCCCCCGGCTTCGACCCGGCCGCGTTCCCCGAGGGCGTGAACGTGGAGTTCTTCCGCCAGGTCGGCGACCGCCACCTGGAGATGCGCGTCTACGAGCGCGGCTCGGGCGAGACCCGTTCCTGCGGCACCGGAACGGTCGCGGCGGCCGTGGCGGCGGCGGTCGGCGAGACGGGCGGGGAGCCGTCGCGGGGCGAGTGGACCGTGGACGTCCCCGGCGGCCGCCTCACCGTGCTCCTGGACGGTGAGACCAGCCATCTGTGCGGTCCCGCCGTGCTGGTCGCCGACGGCGAGCTGCGCCCGGAATGGCTGGTCACCGCATCGAACGGGTGACCATGTCCAGATGTCCCGGATGAGTCGGGACATCTGTCCCTGATACCAGGGACCCGAGCGGGCATAGTTTCCTCGTGCACACCCTCTGGTGAATGGCCCGCACGAACCGGGATGGGAGCCCCGGTCCGAGCGGCGCCCGAGGGCCGGTGGCGACCTTCTTGGCGGGGGGCGGTCACTGGCCCTCCCAGAGGGGTGTGCCTTCTCTGCCGCCGTGCTCAGCCCTCATGCTCAGCCGCCGTGCTCAGCCCTCATGCTCAGCCGCCGTGCTCAGCCGTCGTGCGTCGAGCCGTTCACCGGCAGGCGGGCGTGGACCACGGTCCCGCCGTCCGGACCGGGCCCCACCGTGCAGGAGCCGCCCAGCTCGGCGGCGCGCTCGCGCATCGACGACATCCCGACACCCGAACGCGCGCTCGGCGGCATCCCCACGCCGTCGTCGCCGACCGTGACGTGCAGATCGCCGTTGAGGTGCAGGCGGACCACCGCCGACCCGGCGCGGGCGTGCCGGTGGACGTTGGTCAGCGCCTCCTGGACGATCCGGTAGGCGGCGACCTCGGCCGCAGCCGGGAGCGCCTCCAGGTCGCCCTCCACCTCGACCTGAACGCTCGGGCCGTCGCCCGCCTCGACGACCCCGCCCAGCGCCTCGATCGCCCCGGCCAGGCCCAGGTCGTCCAGCGCGGGCGGGCGCAGCCCGTACACCAGCTCGCGGATGTCGCCGATGGTGCGCCCCATGGTGGCGCGCAGGTTCTCCAGCAGCGCGTCCACGGCCTCGGGGTCGCTCCTGAGCTTCAGCCGCGCGGTGTCCACCGCCATCGCCAGGCTGGCCAGGGTCGGGCCGAGGCCGTCGTGCAGGTCGCGGCGCAGTCGGCGGCGCTCCTCCTCGCGGGTGCGCAGGATGCGCTCGCGGGACCGCTGGACGTCGGCGGCCAGCCGGGTGGCGTTGGCGAGTTCGGCCAGGTTGCGCGCCATGATCCCGGCGAGCCGGGCGTCGGGGGAGCGGGGCACCGAGAACACCAGCCGCCCCACCGGGTCGCCGTGCCACACCAGGGGGACCAGCCGGGGCCGGTCGCCGAGGGACCCCTCCTGCGCGACCGTCACCACCCGGCCCTCGCGGTCCAGGACCTCCACGACCACGCCGGTCGCGCGCAGCGCCTCGCCGACCAGGCCGATCGCCCCGGCCAGCGCCGCGCCCGGGTCGGAGGCGGTCTGCAGCCGCCGCTGGAGCCGGTCGGCCAGCCGGTAGGGGTCGCGTTCGCCGTGCATGACCCGGTCCACCGCGCGTTGCAGGGAGCGCCGCACCGGCGCGAACGCCGCGCCCGCCACGATCGCGCCGACCAGCCCGGCGGTGCGGCCCGACATCGACGCCACCGCCCCGGCGAGCGCGACCAGCGACAGGTACACCACCGAGATCACGGCGGCGACGCCCAGGTAGACCAGGGTCCGGTTGATGACGACGTCGATGTCGTAGAGCCGGTACCGGGTGATGGCGATCACGATGCAGACCGGGACGGCGGCGGTGACGACGTTGCGCAGCGCCCCGGGGACCGGGACGGCCTGGCCGACGACGTTGACCGCCATCGCCAGCACGCCCGCGTACATCACCCAGGCGATCTGCCGCCGCACGTCCGGCGTGGCCCGCCGGAACCGCACCACCACCGACCCCAGGCACGCCGCCAGCGTCGCCAGGATCGTCACGCTGATCGGCCAGGGGATCTCGCCCAGCGGGTAGATCGCCACGCCGCCGTCGACCCGCCGGACGCCGGGGTCCACCGTGAGGTGCGCACACACCACCAGCGGCACCGCGCACGCCGCCGCCAGCACCGGCCGGAACCACCGCGACACCAGCCGCCCGTCGGGGAAGATCAGCGGCAGCACCAGGACCAGCAGGTAGAAGTCCACCGCCCACAGCCACAGGCCCAGCCACTCGAACGCCCCCGCGCCCGGCGCGTCGCGCAGCCGCAGCCAGGGGCCCAGGTGCAGGGCGAGCATGTACAGCGCGGCGGCCAGGCCCGCGACCATCACGACCCAGGCCACCCGCAGCCGCGGCAGGTGCCGCAGCAGCAGCGCCGCCGCCGGGGTGTAGGTCAGCGCGACCACGGCCTCGGGGTGCCACAGCGGCTGCCGGAGGCGTCCGGGCAGCCCGGAGCGCAGCGCCAGCGAGGCGGCGACCATCGCGACCGCCGCCAGCACCAGCAGTAAGGCCGTTCTCCCGGCCCCCCGCACGCGTTCCGGCACGCCCATCAGCACTCCCTGGCTCAAAAGTAATGGAATGCTAAAACGTCCTGCTCGCTGTCCCGTCCCAACGGGGGCGTCCGCCTCAGGACAGCGGGACGGGGACCCGCCCACGATGGCCCGGACACAAGGACATCGGACGGGGGTCCGGGGGAGGCGGTGCGACGGCATGCGCAGAGTGATGGGGGCTCTGGTCGCGGCTTGGCTGGGGGTGGCGGCGCTACCGGGAACGGCGGCGGCCGAGGAGCGGAGGGCGCCGGAGGCGACGCGGCTGGCGGCCCGGTCCCACCCCGCGGTCCAACTGATCATGACGCGGTACTCGGCGGAGCTGACCGTTCCGTCGGTCGGCCTGCGGGACGCGGCGTTCCGGCGGCTGACCCGCGAGGTCACCACCGACGTGCTGAAGGGGGAGATCCCGCGCGACAAGCTCAGCATCGCCAAGGCGCTGGTCGGGCGGATGGGCAAGGACGTCGACGCCTACCTGCGGCCGATCGGCCCCGACCGCACGGTCCGGGCGTCGACCGCCGGGACCTGCACCGGCTGGTGGGTCACCGCCGACGGGTACATGGTCACCGGCGCGCACTGCGTGAAGCCCGACGAGAAGCAGATCGCCACGACGTTCGCCAAGCAGGCGCTGACCGACCTCGCCAAGCGGGACGCCGGCAACGTCCGGGCGCTGCTGGCGGGCGTGCGGGCCGACGACGAGCTGAACCGCATGAGCGCGGCGATGTTCGCCGGCTTCAACGCCGGGCACCTGCGGATGCGCGGGCTGTCCCAGACGACCAGCGTGCTGCGGAGCGTGCCGGGCGGCGGCGTCGACAAGACCGCCAGGGAGCTGCCCGCCGAGGTCGTGGCGACCGGGGAGGGCTACCCCGGCAAGGACGTCGCGATCCTGAAGGTCGGCAACGTCGCCAACCTGCCCACCCTGGAGCTCGGCGACGACAGGGACGTCCAGGTCGGGGACACCTTCTTCATCGACGGCTTCCCCGGAACGGTCACCGGCAACGGCACGCTCAGCCTCGACAGCCGCCTCCAGCCCACCTTCACCCAGGGCCCCTACAACGCCCAGCGCACGACCCGGAGCGGCGTGCCCTACTTCCAGACCCAGGCCCCGGCCTACGGCGGCAACTCCGGCGGCCCGGTCTTCAGCGACGAGGGCAGGGTCGTCGGCATCCTGATCGCGGGCCTCAACGACGCCGACGGGCAGGCCGCCCAGAACCAGCAGCTGGTCCTGCCGGTGAGCGTGGTGAAGGAGAAGCTCCGCGAGAGGAACGTCCGCCCGGCGCTGTCCCCGGCCTCGATCGCCTACAACCAGGCGCTCGACTCGTTCTTCCAGCGGCACTACAAGAGGGCGGTGCCGAAGTTCCGCCAGGTCCAGAACCTGTACCCGGAGCACCCGTACGTGGCCAAGTACCTCAGCGACTCGCAGGCGGCCATCAGCGCGGGCAGGGACGAGACGCCGTTGCCGGCGGCCGTGTGGCTGGCGGTCGTCGGGTGCGGCGGGGTCGCCGTGGCGGGTGTCGTGCTGCTGGTGGTGGTCGCCCGGCGGCGGCGCGCGCCCGCTCCCGCCGGTC
>NZ_BCQR01000095.1 GCF_001552175.1 Actinomadura kijaniata NBRC 14229 | reverse complement strand
CGTCGCGGCCTGCGTGCAGGAGGCGGTCGGAGCGCGCAGCGCGTTCGCCTTCGACATCAACGCGGCCTGCGCCGGATGGCTCGTCGCGATCGAGACGGCCCGCGGGTTCCTGCGCGCCGACGAGCGCCGCCAGTACGTCCTGGTCGTTGGCACCGACACCTACTCCCGCATCCTGAACCCGGGCGACCGCAGGACCTATCCCCTGTTCGGCGACGGCGCGGGCGCCGCCGTCGTGGCCCGGGTCCCCGGCGGCCAGGGCATCGGCCGGATCCAGATCAGGACCGACGGGCGGCTCAAGCACTACGCCGTCGGCGGCCACGGCAACCTCCTCACCCCCGACGGCCTGGCCGACGGGGCGCACCACCTGACGATGTTCGGGCGCGACATTGCCGCGCTCGTCCGGACCGAGTTCCCGGCGCTGGTCAAGGACGCGGTGAAGGAGGAGGGCCTGACCATCGCCGAGGTCGACCACCTGGTGTGCCACCAAGCCAACCCGAGGCTGATCCGGGAGGTTGCCGAGAACGCCGGGTTCCGGCCCGACCAGGTCGTGCTCACCGGCGATGTGATCGGCAACACGGCCGCGGCTTCCCTGCCCATCGGGCTGGACACCGCGGTGCGGGACGGGCGGATCCAGGCCGGTGACACCGTGCTGATGATCACCTTCGGCGCCGGGATGACCTGGGGCCGCGCGCTGATGCGATGGCCGTCGACCGCCCGGCCCTGCCGCCCCACTCCCAGGAGGAGCACATGGATCTGATGTGGACGGACAAGCAGCAGGAGTTGCGCCGCCGGTTCGCCCGGTTCGCGCGAGAGCAGATCGCTCCGGGCGGCGCCGAACGCGACCGCGACGAGACCTTCGACGCGGCAGTGTGGCGTGCGCTCGCCGACGCCGGTTTCTGGCGCGTCCATGTGCCAAAGCGGCTCGGCGGCGACGGCGGCGACCTGTGGGACCACGTGGCGGCGTTCGAGGGTCTGGCCGGCGGGGCCGACGACTGCGCGTTCGTGCTGTCGGCCGCCGCGCACGCCGGGCTCCTGCAACTGCTGCTGCGGTGGGGCACCGAGGAGCAGCGGCGGCGGTTCGTCCCGGGCCTGCTGGCGGGACGGCTCGGCTCGACGGCGGCCACCGAGGCCACCGGAGGGTCGCACGTGTCGGCCATCCGCACCACGGCACGGCGGGCTCCCGGCGGGGGCTTCCTGCTGACCGGGGACAAGAGCCACATCACCAACGCCCCGCTGGCCGACCTGATGATGGTCGTGGGTCGCGTCGTCGGCATCGGCGAGCGTGACATCACGCTGTTCCTGGTCGACAAGGACCAGGAGGGCGTGACCCGGGGCGGCCACGAGAGCCTGCTGGGACTGCGAGGCAGCCCGCTGGGCCCCATCACCCTGCGGGACGTGACCGTCGAGCCCGACCGGGTGCTCGGCGAGGTCGGCGAGGGACTGGACGTCCTGTACTGGTGCCTGGCCTTTGACCGGCTGATCTACGGGATCGTGGTTGCGGCGCACGTGGAAGCGCTGCTGCCCCGCGCCGTCGAGCGCATCCGCGAACGGGAGGCATTCGGCGTTCCGCTGGCCGAGCACCAGTACGTCCAGGAGAAGGTCGTCGACATGCAGACGACGATCGAGGCGTCCCGCAGCCTGGCGTACGCGGCCGCCGCCGCGCTCCAGCGTGAGGACGGCACCAACCGAGCGAGCCTGCTGGCCTCCTGCGTGAAGCTGCTGTCGGCCGACGGGCTGGTCCGCGCCGCCCTCGAACTGGTCCAGATCTTTGGCCACCTCGGCTTCGAGCGGGGCACCGGGATCGAGCGCCACCTGCGCGACGCAGTCGCCTTCCGCATTGCGGGCGGCACCAACGAGATGCAGAAGAAAAACATCTTCACCCAGGTCATGCGCGCGCACGGCGGCCTGGCGAGCGGAGGGACCACGCGATGACCCGGACGGAGACCACCCCGCTGCGGGCGACCGCCTCCCGCGTCGTCCTCCCCGAGGACTGTGCGACGCGGTGGGGCAACGAGGGGCTGGAGGTACTGTCCACCCCAGCGATCCTCGGCGAGATGGAACGGTTGTGCGCCGAGGGAATGGGCCGTTTCCTGAAGCCCGGCCAGATGTCGGTGGGCGTGACGGTGACCATGAACCACCGCGCGGCCGCACCGGTCGGCGCCACCGTCCACTACGAGGTCACGGCCGCGGCGGTGGACCGCAGGACCGAATTCGCGTTCACCGTCCGGGACGAGACGGGAACCGTGCTGTGCGACGGGAACCACCGGCGCGCCGTCGTCGACCTGGAGCGCTTCCACGCCCAGCTCACCGCGTCCGAGAAGGAAGAAAAGGTGAGCGCGGCCCCCACAACAAACGCGACGGATGCGACGGCGCCGACTGCTCCTCCACCGCAGCGGCCAGTGGCGGTACGGGCCCGGGGCGCGCGGGTCTGGGACGAACGCGGCCGCGAGTACATCGACGGCAGCTCGGGCGCGGTCTGCGTGAACCTGGGCCACGGCGTCCCGGAGGTCTTGGACGCGATGCGCACGCAGGCCGAACGGATCACCTTCGTCCACCGCAGCCAGTTCGCGCACCACGCCGTCCAGGACCTCAGCGCCGAGATCCTGTCGATCGCGGGCCCCGGATACCGCGAGGTCGTCTACACCAACTCCGGTTCGGAGGCGACCGAGACCGCCCTGCGGCTCGCCCTGCACCACCACGCCGCCGACCCGGCCCGCGCGGTCGTGCTGACCCAGTTCCCCAGCTACCACGGGATGACGGCGGGCGCGCTCGGCGTCTCCGGCCATCCGCCGCGCCGCCGCCATCTGGACGCCCTGCACAACGGCTCGGCCACCACGGTGCCGGTCGCCCCCGGAGACCCCGGCCGCCTGCTGCCCGACCTGGCGGACTGGCGCGCGGCCTTCGCCCGCACCGGGCCTGCCCGGGTCGCCGCGGTCCTGCTGGAACCGGTCGGCGGGGCCGCAAGCGGGGCATGCGAGGTGCCCGACGAGGTCCTGCACGGACTGCGCGACCTGTGTGACGCCAGCGGCGCGCTGCTGGCTGTCGACGAGGTCATGACGGGATTCGGCCGCACCGGGTGGTGGTTCGGGCACTCCAGGTCCGGCGTCACCCCGGACCTGGTCGTCACCGGCAAGGGGCTCAGCGCGGGCTACACCCCGATCGGCGCATGCCTGGTCGGCGACCGGGTGCTGCCCGGCTGGTCTGCGACGGACCTGGCGTTCGGACACACCATGGGGGGCAACCCCCTGTCGGCGGCGACGGCCCTGGCCGTCCTGGCCTACACGCGCGAGCACGACCTGCCCGGCCGCGCCGAACGCGCCGGAGCGGTCCTGCGCGAGGGACTGGCCGAGACGGCCGCGTCCGTGCCGTTCCTCGGCGCTCCCCGAGGGTGCGGACTCTTGCTCGCCCTGCCCATCCACCAGAACCTCGAGGGTTTCGCGCGCGCCCCACTGGCCGCGCGGATCTGCGCCGCCGCCGAACGGAACGGGCTGATCGTCTACCCCGCCGGGGTCGACCACCGCTACCAGGCCCTCCTGGTCGCCCCACCCCTCACCATCGACGACGCCGACCTGCGGGAGCTGCTGACGCGGCTGCGCGCCGCCGTGACGGAGGTGGACGCGTGAGCACGCTGCTGATCGGCAACCCGTTCAACGAGCACCTCATCGGCGACCTGGCCACGCTGCCGCCCGGGGCCCGCCGGACAGGCGGCAACAGCGCCCTGCGCATGGCGTGGCTGGCCGGGCCCGGCGACGTCGTCGTGGTGGCCCAGCACGTCGACCCCGAGTATCTGCGTTACATGCTGGAGCTGAAGGGCCTGGACCTCGGCTCGGTGACCATCCTGGTGCCGCCGCCCGGGCCGTTCGGGGACGACGTTCTGACCCAGGAACGGCTCCTGCACGCCGACTTCCTGGAGAAGGCGCGCCGCCTGGTGCAGGACAACGGCATCGACCGGGTTCTGCCGTACTCGTTCAACCCCACCGTGGCGGCCCTGGCCCGGGAACTCGGGCTCCGGGACGACACGCCCGGCTTCGGGTTCCTCGACGCGGGCGGGCACGACCTGCTCAACAGCAAGAGCGCCTTCCGCGTCCTTGGCGCGGGACTCGGCCTGCCCCTGCCGGAGGGCGTGGCGACCAGGTCGCGGGCCGAGGCCGAGGCGTTCGCCGCGACCATGCTGTCGGCCGGTGAGCCGGTCATCGTCAAGCAGGACTACAACGCGGCCGCGCACGGCAACGAGATCCTCGCGCCCCGGCCGGGCATCCCCCAAGTCGGCGCACCCCGCCTCGCCGTGCTCGGGAGCTCGGTCGAGGTGACCCAGCACTTCGAGGCGGCATGGCCCTTCTACACCAACGGCGGCCGCGACAAGGTGGTCGTCGAGCACTACCTGGCCGGATCGGTCCCGCTGGGCTCAGAATTTCTGATCACCGCCGGGGACGTCGTCGAGCGGCACGTCTGCGAGATGCGGATGGAACCGGTCTTTTCAGGGATCATCATCCCCGGCATGGAAACGTCGCCCGACATACGGCGGGCCTTTCTGGACCAGGCGCGGACGCTGTGCGAGCCGATCCGGGCGATGGGCTACCGGGGTTTGATCAACATCGACGGTCTGGCCGCCCCCGACGGCCGGGTGCTGGTCGGCGAGTTCAACGGCCGCCTCGGCGGCACCACACATCTGCACTGGCTCGGTGAGCACCTGGTGGGCCCCGGCTACCTGGACGAGCGCCTGCTGGTAACCCGCAACAGGTGGAGCGTCCCCGCGCTGGACGCCGCCCTGTCGGCGCTTCACACCGCGGGCCTGGCTTTCGACACCGCCGACCGGCGCGGCGTGGTCATCATGTGCGACCACACGCGCGCGTCCGGAGCCGTCGAGTACTGCGTCGTCGCCGAGGACGCTGAGGACGCGCGGGAGACGGAGGGAAGGCTGACCGAACTGTTCGGCCCCACGAGCCACTGACTCCCCTGGCCGCCGCAAAGGCTTCGGAGGCGATGGAGGAGGTCTCCAGATGTCGGACCGTGGCCTGCGTCATCGGGATCCTCAGCTTCCCGGCGGACTGGTGCTGTTGTTGCTGTGGCCCAGCAGCCGCCAGTAGTTCCAGAGATTTGCCTCCTTGAGTTCTTGAATCTGGTGCACTTGCGCCTGGGCCAAACCCGCTCCTGCTCTGCTTCGGTGAAAGGCGCGCGGCGCGGCGAACGCCGACCGCGCACTGTGCGGCCCCAGCTGACAGCATGAGGTGATCCAGACCGGCTCGGGAGCACAGGGAACGGACGGTGAGCGGGCGGTGAGCGGGCGGTCGGCACCGTTGACGGTGGAGGTCGTGCGCCAGGATCGCTGGCTGGTGGTATGCCTGGCCGGAGAGCTGAACCATGCCACCGTCGAGGTGATGGACCAGCGACTGGGGCAGGCGGTGGCGGGTGTGCGGGGCACCTCGGTGGCGCTGGAGCTGTCGCAGCTGACCTTCACCGGCACGACAGGGCTGGGGATAATGGTTGCCTGGTGGCGGCGGTTGACCGAGGCCGGCGGGCGCCTGGTGCTGGTCGCTCCGACCGCCCGAGTGCGCTCGGTACTGGCCCTCACCGGTGCCGACCAGTTCATCGCCGTCCACGCCACCGTCGAAGACGCCATCCACAACGCCAGCCCTGATGCCAGCCCTGATGCCAGCCCTGGCTCACCCTCTGGCGTTCCAGCAATCAGGCCGCGTGCCGACTGACCGCCTGTGAGGGGCCGCCGCAGGACGGCGGACACAGGCTGGCCCCCTGCCAGCCGTGGCCGGGCAAGAGAAAACACAGATGGTGTGCGCCGCACACCGACAGAGCCTGGTAGGGCGATCGGCAGCCCGCAGGGCGGTGTCCGTTGGCGACAGGTAAGAAGACTCCGCAGCACGGAGACAGCCCTGTCTGCCTGACGGTGACCGGTTTCCCACTGTCGGTGGTCAGGGCGGCCGAACGGGGCAATGATGGGCTCAGCAGGCCACCGCGCCCGGCGCTACTCCCCCTCAAGCGCAGGATGGCAACGGCCCGCATGAGGGCGACAGACAGGGCCCTGACCGGTGTTCCTGCTCCACAGGACGGTCATGGGCCCTGCCTTCCCCTCCGCAAGACGGGTCGTCCCGCTGTGGGGCGCGGGACGATCCGTCGCCCACACCCGGCCCTCCGGCTGCTCCTCCAAGAGGGGCACGGTGGCCGTGTGTGACCAGGACCCCGCCAACCGCCAAGTCGGCGGCGGCCTCACCCACCACTCTCCTCTTCTGCCCAGGTCCTGTCATCGAACGGTGCGTTTGCTGGATAGAACCGCGCGCTGGCCAGCGCGCCCGCCAGCCGACGGGCGGCCGGACCTGCGGCCAAGCCACCAGGCCCAGATGGCCTGCCTTCCCGTCGGCTCGCTGGTGCGCTGCGCGTGCGCAGCAGCTCTGCCAGACCGGCCGCGCCGGTAGAGCCAGCAGGCCAGAGGGGGTCGTGAGCTCTGCGTGCCAGGCAGCATCGCGCGCATCACCGGCCATACAAGCCTGACCTGGGTGGCAAGCGTCCCACCAATACCGCCCTCACTACCGTTAGCTTTCAAACGACTGCGGATAGTGGAGAGTCTTCGCCACGGAACGGACTCCTGATGCGCCTGCGCCCCACCACCCTGACCGGTACCGCCCTGCTGTCTGCGGCCCTGCTGCCCCCGGGTCTGCTGGCGGCGATCTCCGCCCCCGCGCACGCCGCCCCCGTCCCCACTGCGGCCACTGACCAGACCGCCGGGCAGGTCACCGGGCAGGCTGTGACGCTGCGCGCGCCGAAAAAAGTGCCAGCGGGAGCGTCAGCCCGAGCGCCGGAGGGGTGGGCGTTGCGGTATCCGCAGGTGCCGTGCGTGCAGTATCTGACGCCCAACACCGCCTACACCGCCATCCACCGCACCTATCGCACCGACGCCATCGGCCGCCCCCGGCGCGCCAGCGTCAACACTCTGTCCCAGCGCACCTCACCCCGCTCACCGTGCGAGCCCACCGTGGGCGCCTGGGGACCGCCCGGCTACCAGGGCGGCCACCTGATCGCCGCCACCCTGCGCGGGGTGTCCGAGCGCTACAACCTGGTCCCCATGCAGGGCAACCAGATCAACCAAGGCCTGATGAAGGCCATCGAGAACGGCGCCAAACGCTGCCTGACCCGCGCCGCGGTCACCGGCTACACCATCACCCTGACCTACCCGGCCGGCACCTCGGTGGTCCCGGCCCGCATCCAGGTCGACATGCTCCCCCACGCCCGCAACCCCGCGGTGCCCTTCACCGCCTCCTTCCGCAACACCACCTACCAGCCCGCCGGCTACACCCGCCTGCGCAACGAAATCCGCGCCAAGTTCACCCGCAGCGGCTGCTAACCGTCCCTAACCCCCACAGCCGCGCCACCCCACCTCCAGGCCGCCTCCCGTGGAAGCCCGAACGGGTCTGCGGCAGCCAGGCCGTCGTCTTGGGCGCGCCGTTCCGCTGTCCTGCTGTTTGGCTGCCCGGCAGTCCTGCCGGTTTGGCCGGCCCGGCGCGCGGCTGGCTCTGCTCAGAACTGGGTGTGGCGGCCGGTGGGGCCTCGGGGCTTGAGCTGCACTCAAACGGCCAGGCACGTTAAGGGGCCCGGTGGGCTCGTCTTATCGTGGCTGGCCGCTCCGATGCTGGTGGTGCACTCAAGGATGGGTGGTCGGTGGTCGGTTCGGCCTCGATGGCAGGACTCCCAACGCTTCCTCCAGGCCGTAGATACGGCGGATGGTGGCGAGTTGCTGGTCTCGGAGGCTGGTCGGGTTGACTTTCTCAGGGTCGGCCCTTGGAGGGGGCTGAAGGGCGACGTCGTTCAGATGAGGTGATGGCGGTTCAGCCAGCCGGCGATGGCCTGGCCGATGGCGTGGGGCTGGTCCTCGGGGGCTTGGTGGCCGGCGGGTCCGATCCCCTCGATTTCGAGGGCGGCGATGTTCTGGCGGGCCCAGTCCACGATCTGGGGGGAGGCGATGCCGACACCTTCCTCGACCGTGAGGAGAAGTTTGGGCACCTCGGGGCTGCTGGCGAGCCATTCGCCGTAGGCGTCCATGCGCTGGGCCACATCGGCCGGTTCGCGGTCGTAGGGAATCTCGCGGGGCCACTGAAGCAGCGGACGGCGCGCCGCAGGGTCGGTGTAGGGGGCGCGGTAGATGTCGTGGTCCTTTGGGCTGAGGCCTGTCTTGATGGAGAACGGGTGGGGCAGGGCGTACTCGATGGCGGCGTTCTCCTCCAGCAGTAGCCGCTCGCCGAGCCCGGGGGTGCGCAGCGCCTTGGAGTGGTCGATCACGTCCTGCGGCAGTTCAGCCCACATCTGCGGCCGCAGGAACGTCTCCAGGACGACGAGGCCGCGCACCTGGTCGGGGTGGCGTGCGGCACGGTCCATGGCCAGTGCGCCGCCCCAGTCGTGGCCGACCAGGACCGCCTTTTTCAGCTCCATGGCTTCAAACCACGCGTCCAGGTAGCGGGCGTGGTCGGCGAAGCGGTAACCGATGTCGGGCTTTCCGGAGGCGCCCATCCCGATCAGATCGGGGGCTAGGACCTTGGCGCGGTCGGCGACGTGCGGGATGACGTTGCGCCAGATATAGGACGAGGTGGGGCTGCCGTGGAGGAACACCACGGGCGACTCGCCCTGCCCGGTCTCTGTGTAGGCGAGGTGGGAGTCGAGAACGGCGACAGTCTGCATGATCGTTGGCCCCTTTCACTGGTAGCGGCCTCTGGAACATAGATCTACACTTTCCCAACTGTCAACATCCCAACTAATCTCGGCGCAACCGTCACTGAACGAAGTATCAACCTGTTAACATCACGCCTGGAGGTGAGGTTCGTGTCCGACCAGACAGGCAACGTCGTCGACGACGAATCCGGACCGCTGCATGCGACCACCGGTCACCTGATGCGCCGCGTGTTCACGACCATCACCGCTCACGCCGTGCAGGGCGGGTCCCAGGCGCGCGAGTTCGTGGTGCTCGACATCCTCGCCGACGCGGACGCCCCCTCCCAGCAGGACCTGGCCCACCGACTCGGCATCAACCGCACGATCATGGTCAGGCTGCTCGATCGGCTCCAGCAGGCGGGCTATGTCGCCCGTACCCGCAACCCGGCCAACCGCCGCACCTACATCCTGTCGCTGACCGAGGCGGGCCGTACCGCCCTGGACAGCATGCGCCAAGCCGTCGCCGACAGCGACGCCCGGGTCACCGCCGCGCTCACCGACCTCGAACGGCGACGCCTCACCGCGCTGTTGACCAGGCTCGTCGCCGACGACGGGCCATCGGCCATCCACAGCATCGAGCACCTGATAGCTCAAGCCCACTACCGCCTACGCCGTCTTGGGGACCATCGGCTCGCGGCGCACGGCCTGCGCACCCGCCACTTCGCCTTGCTGCCCGCGCTGGACCGGCTCGCCCCCTGCTCGCAAGAACAACTGGCCCGATACCTGCACCTGACCGAGCCCGCCACCGCATCACTCATCGAGGAACTAGCCCAGGTCGGCATCGTGTCCCGCGGCCAGGACCCGCACGACCGACGCCGCTATGCCCTCCAGCTCACCGACCTCGGCCGCGCCCGCATACCTGCAGTGCGTGAAGCCCTGGAGAACATGGAGCGCGACATCGACGACGCCCTCGGCCCGGAAGGCGCGCGAGAACTTCGCGCCCTTCTCGCCAAGCTTTTGCCATAAGCAGATCGACACACCCCGCCGCATCTCCCAGCAGCTGAGTCGGCATTGCCGGCGGGCGGCTGCCTTGCCGGCGCGACTGCACTAGCAGGCGCCGATCAGGTTCCCCTCAACCGAAGGTCGGTCGGCGGATCGGCCAGCGGGTCGGCCGGTGGAGTGGCCTCTGGCCGGGAACCGGAGTCAAGAGGACGGGGGGCGTAGCGCTCATAACGCTTGGACGCCTGGCCGATGCGCCGCAACGCAGATCCTTTGCCAGCCAGCCGCGCCCATGCCAACCCCACATCCCGCGTGAAGCCCGCTGGCGTTCCCAGATGTGTGCGAGGTCCTCCTCTACGGTCAGATCTCTGCACCCGAAACGATGGTCTCGCTGGCCGCCGGAGCGTGTTTCCGGAGGTTTGGGCGTGGTGGTTTTGTCGTCATGTGAAAACAGAAGGTGCGGTGGATCCTCCGGGTGGCTTCGCTCCGCAGGCCCGTGTCACCAGCAGCGATAGCGGTGCGTGACGGGCGTGGCGGCCAGTGGTTCTTGTTCGGCGATGTCGTGTGCGGGGGTGGGTAGGACCATCACGACCGCTCGTCGCGAGACCGTGACCGCTGGTCGCAGGCGGCGCGTGAATGCCGATCGGCCGGGGTGGGCCGGGTTAGGTTCTGGGGCGCTGACCGGTCGAGTCCGGTGCCACGCGGGCCTGGTGGGGGATCAGGGCCGAGGTCTGGCACCCGAGGTCTGGCCGGTTGGTCGCCTCCGTGGGCGCGTCCTTTGTCCAGCGCCCCTCGCCTCGGCGCCAGGTGTCCCAGCACCGATGAGGACGCGCCCACGGAGAGCGCCACCCCAGGTGCTCAGCGACACCAGTTGTTCAACACCACCGGGTGTGCAGCGAGATCATGCGGCAACCACCGCACGCGCCACCCGGCCTGCGTCCTGGTCGGCGTCCTGGTCGGCGGGCGCTGCCGCGTGGAACATAGGGCCCGCGGGGGTAGGAGCAGGGTGTGGGCGGTGTCCCGCCGGACCCGGTGCCAAACCGTGATCATCCCACCGGGTGCTGCGGGCCCGCCCCTCCAGCCCGGGGACAGGAGAAACCATCCCCCGTTCGCGCAGAGGACGCTGTGATCTGACTCCGCATGCCGGCCTCGCCGCACTCGGCATGACAGCAGCCCACCCTGACCGGCGACCGGTGCATACTGCGCGCCGCACCTCCCTCAGAACCCCCATGCTGTCGGATATAGCGACGGCTCGCTGTGATCCACACAGTTGAGTCATGAACTCGCGTGTGAGCGATGTTGGGTAGCCGGGTTCGGCATCGGCCGCCCAGAGCCAGGTGGTTGCGGGCAGGATGCGGTGGCATGGTCAGACAGGGCGTGCGGCGCCGGTGGGCGGCGGTGGTGGTCGGTGCGGCAGCGATCATCGCGGGGTTGGTGTGGGCTCTGCTGGCCGGTGGTGACCGGGACGCACGGGTGGAGCGGGCGGGCTGGGTCGCTGGGATCGAGGCCGCGCTGGCGCTGGTGGTGTTTCTGGTGCGGTGGGCGTGGCTGTGGCAGGTCGACCGGCCGATCCGGGAGTTGGCCGGGCCGGAGGGGTTCTTGGGGGCGGCGCCGCCGCGCAACCCGCGCTATGTGGACCGGCCCGACCTGGTGCGGGAGGCGGTGGCGGCGTTGCGCGGTGGGGCGCGGGCGGTGGCACTGGTGGGACTGGGCGGGACGGGTAAGTCGACGCTGGCGGCGGCGGTGTGCCGGGATCGGCGGTTGCGTCGCGGTCGGTGGCTGCTTGGCCGACGGTTTGGGTCGGTGACGTGGTTGAAGGCCGGGCCCGGCACCGATCCGGTGGCGTTGCTGACCGAGCTGGCCCGACGGTTGGGCCTCGATGCGCCTTCCTACGCCACGGTGGAGCAGGCGCGCGATGCGGTCGCGGCCATGCTGGCCGGACGGCGGCTGTTGATCGTGCTGGACAACGTGTGGACCCGGGGCCCACTGGATGCGGTGCTGGAGCTGGCGCCGGGGTGCCCGGTGCTGTTCACCACCCGGATCAGCGACCTGGTCACCACCGTGGGCGCGACCAGGGTCGAGGTGGACCAGCTCACCCAGCACCAGGCGCTGCAGATCGTGGGCCGCTGGACCGACACCGACCCTGCGGCGTTGCCGCCGTCGGCCTATCGGCTGTGCACCCGGCTGCAGAACCTGGCGCTGGGCGTGGCGATGGCCGGTGCGATGGCCGCGCGTGGCCACAGCTTCGACCACATTCTGACCCTGGTCGACCAGGACCTGCGGCGCGTCAAAGGCGAGTCCACACCGGCCTATGAACACGCCACGCTGCGGGCGGCCATCGATGTGAGCATCGATGACCTCCCCACCGGCGATGACCGCGACCGGTACCTGCAGCTGGCGGTGTTCACCGGCCGCGGTCCCTTC
Source organism: Actinomadura kijaniata NBRC 14229 (assembly GCF_001552175.1). GTDB lineage: Bacteria > Actinomycetota > Actinomycetes > Streptosporangiales > Streptosporangiaceae > Spirillospora > Spirillospora kijaniata. The sequence goes on along the minus strand of NZ_BCQR01000095.1, from coordinate 33,183 downwards.
CCCGCTGCCGCCGCAGCGGCCCTGTGGCATCCCCTCACCGAGGATCGGACGCGCGAGCTGCTGGTGGAGCTGGTCGGCCGATCCCTGATCACCGTCGCCGACACCGGCTGGTATGTGGCTCACGACCTGCACTACGACACCATCACCCAGCGTCTGGGAGATGACCGGGTCCGAGCTGCGCACACCGCGCTGCTGGAGGGATACCAGGCCCGTCTGTCCCAGCAGTGGGCCGATGGCGGCTGGATCCGGATCGCCGCCGAGGACCGGTACCTGCTGGGCAGTTTGGCCTGGCATCTGGTCCAGGCGGGGCGGGAGGTCGACTTGGTGCAGGTGCTCAGCCAGCCGGTCTGGATGCATCGGCGCCTCACCACCGCCAGCCTCCCCGACCTGCTCAGCGACTACGCCCACACCACCCACTCCCTCACGCAGGCGATCCGCCGCGCCCTGGGCCAATCGGCCCAGGCCCTGACCCGCGATGACACCGGTTTCACCGGTCAGCTGGCTGGTCTGCTGGTCAGTCAGCTGACCGGGCGGCTGTTGGACCATCCTCAGCCCGAGATCGCCGCCTGGGCCGCCGCCCTCACCCCCCATGACCACAGCCCTTGGTTCAAACCCCTCACCCCTGGTGCTCTGGCCTCCGCCACCAGCCCCCTGCAACTCACCATCGGTCACACCGGCTCGGTGGAGGCGGTGGCGTTCAGTCCCGATGGCAGCCGCGTCCTGGTCGGCGGCCGCGACGGCAGGGTGGGTATCTGGGAGGCGGCCACCGGCCGCGAAGTCCTCGCCTTCGCCGCCGGTGTCAATCCGGTATGGAGGGTGGTGTTCAGCCCTGACGGCAGCCGCGTCCTGGTCGGTGGCCGCGACGGTACTGCACGGGTGTGGGAGGTGGCCACCGGCCGCGAGATCCTCGCCTTCACCGTCCACACCGACATGCTATGGACGGTGGCGCTCAGTCCGGATGGCACCCGCGTCATGGCCGGCGACATCGGCGGCAGTGTGCGGATCTGGGAGGTGCCCACCGGTCGTGAAGTGCTGGCCTTCCCCGCCCACAGCGACGCAGTAAGGGCGGCGGTGTTCAGCCCCGACGGTACCCGCGCTCTCACCGGCGGCCGCGACGGTACGGCACGGATCTGGGAGGTGGCCACCGGCCGCGAGATCCTCGCCTTCACCGCCCACACTGCAGGGGTAAGCGCCGCGGTGTTCAGCCCCGACGGCACCCGGGCCCTGACCGGCGGCCGCGACGGTACGACGCGGATCTGGGAGGTGGCCACCGGCCGCGAGATCCTCGCCTTCACCGCCCACACTGCAGGGGTAAGCGCCGCGGTGTTCAGCCCCGACGGCACCCGAGCTCTCACCGGCGGCCGCGATGGTACGGCACGGGTGTGGGAGGTGGCCACCGGCCGCGAGATCCTTGCCTTCACCGGTCACACCAGCATGGTGTGGGCGGTGGCGTTCAGCCCCGACGGCGGCCTCGCTCTCACCGGCGGTTACGACCGCACGGCCCGCATCTGGGACAGTGCCGAGCCCACCTGGCACCACACCGCCCGACACCTGCAAAAGTCGGCAGCTCTGGCGTTGAGCCCTGATGGCAGCTATGTCCTGGCCGGCGACCGTGACGGTACGGCGCGGATTTGGGAGGTGGCCACCGGCGGTGAAGTGCTGGCCTTCACCGGCCACACTGACGCGATAGAAGCGGTGACGTTCAGTCCCGACGGCACCCGGGCCCTGACCGGCGACCGGGGCGGTATGGCGCGGATGTGGGAGGTGGCCACCGGCCGAGAACTGCACGTTTTCACCACCCACACGGTGGAGGCGGTGGCGTTCAGCCCCGACGGTAGGTACATCCTGACCGGCGGCGACGACACGGTGCGGATGTGGGAGGTGGCCACCGGCCGCCAACTGCGCGCTTTCACCACCCGCATCCACACGGGGTATGCAGTGGCGTTCAGCCCCGACGGTACCTGTGTCCTGACCGGTGGCGGTGACAGCACGGCACGCCTCTGGCAGGTGGCCACCGGCCGCCAACTGCTGGCGTTCACCGGCCACACCGCAGCGGTGCGCACACTGGCGTTCAGCCCCGACGGTAGATGCATCCTGACCGGCGGCGACGGTACAGCGCGGATGTGGGAGGTGGCCACCGGCCGCGAGATTGTCGTCTTCAACAGCCACGTCTCCCTGGAAAAGACGGCGACCTTCAGCCCCGACGGTACCCGCGTTCTGGTCGGCGGCCACGACGGCACGGTGCGGGTGTGGGAGGTGGCCACCGGCCGCGAACTGGCCAGATGGCATGGCGACCGTCCCCTTGATGGCGCCTGGTTCATGCCTGGTCACTCTGATGAAGTCGTGATCGCCGATGGTGCGGTATACCGGCTGACGCTCATGGGGGCATGAACCACCCGCACCGGACAACCACTGCGGTGGACCGATCCTTGCAGGCCAAGAGGTTCATCAATCGGCAGCGACGGGTGGGTGGAGTGGGCTACTACAGATCCTTGCTCGACAAGAGAGCTTGGTGGCGGGCCCGGCGCAGCTGCCCGGCCACGGTGGAGCGACTGACCCCGAGCCGGTCGGCGATCTGCTGATGAGTCAGGTCCGGGTCCGCCTGGGCCAGGGCGAGCACGCGGTCGTGGGTGTGGGGGAAGCGGTGTGCGCGGGCGCCTGCACCTCACCGGTCTTGGCTAGGTGGTAGTCCACCACCGACGGCCAGACCTCTAGGCCGGCGGCGATCTGGCGGACCGACTGGCCGCTGCGCCGGCGGGCGACCACCTGACTGGTGTCGACCCCCTTGGGGCCCGGGTGTGGTCGAGCTTGACGTCGGCGCCCGCAGCACCTTGTGCACGGTCGAGTCGTACACGCGGTGCCACTCGGCGATCTGTGCCACCGGCTCCCCCGACGCGTGGGCCGCAACGATCGCTTCCCGGTCGGTGTCGGTCAGGGCGCGGCCGCGGTGGGTGAACCGGCCGCTGGCGTGCCAGTAGCGCCACACCGGCCAGGCAGAGACGTGCCGCAGCGCGGCGACCTGTTCGGCGGAGATAGTCGGGTCGTCCAGACGCAGCTGCACCGCCCGCGCGGCCCACGCCGCCCGCTCGGTGCCGTCGGCCACACCTTCGAAACAAGGGTGGTGGTCGGCGGAGGTGGACGTCATGAACACACGATAAGACCCCTGGCGCAACGCGTCCGAACAGCAACGTCGCCCCGGGCTGCGGGGACAGTTGTGCAGATAACGGCGCAGGCGGCTGCTTAGAACTCCTAACACAATGTGCGTTGGAGGCGTCGCCAGCAGATGATGTCGCAGGCCAGCATCAACAACGCCTCGTGGATGTCGTTGCGGCGTTCCCAGCGGATGCGCAGCCGCCCGAACCAGTGCAGCAGCGCCAGGGGCTGTTCCACCACCCACCGGTGAACGCCCAGACCCGAGCCATGCCCGGTGCCGCGCCGGGCGATCTGCGGCCGGATCCCTTTGGCCCGCAGCAGGCGCCGGTACTTGTCGTGGTCGTAGCCGCGATCGGCATGCAACACCGGTGGCCTGCGCCAGGGCCGCCCGGCCCTGCCCCGGATCGGCGGGGTGGCCGTCAGCAACGGCAGCACCTGCGTCACATCATTGCGGTGTCCGCCGGTCAGACTCACCGCCAACGGGATGCCGCCGTCGTTGTAGATCAGGTGGTATTTGGAGCCCGGCTGGCCACGGTCGACCGGGCTCGGCCCGGTTTTAGGCCGCCCCGCAGTGCCCGCACGTGCGAGCTGTCGATCATCGCCCGGGACCAGTCGATCTGATCGGCTGTGCGCAGCTCGGCCAGCAGAACCTCATGCAGCCGATGCCACACGTTCGCCTGGTTCCAGTCCCGCAGCCGCCGGCAGCGCCAGGCGTGCCGCCGGGGTCGAAGTGGATGGTCCCGGGCACGGGCTCGAAGACCTTCTTCACCACAAAGGCGGGCCAGACGCCAGATTCCGTTCGCTGAATCAAGGGGTGACGACGGTGGCGCAGACCACGCGTTTCTCCTCGGGACGCCACTGCACCTTCTCCATCGGCGCGATCAGGTACTCGACCGGGCGGCCGTCCTTACCTGCGGGGCCCTTGTGGAGCTTGGCGAACTCGGCGTCGCAGAACTTCAGAGTGAAGGCGTAGACCTTCTGGTAGCCGGGGAAGGGGCCGTCGCGCATATCGGTGGGCAGGTCGGTGGAGGCATAGGTGCGGTACATGTGGGGGCGGGCGCAATCGACGGTGACGACCGTGCCGTCGGGACGCAGAAACTGGTCGTTGGCCAGGCACGAACCGTTGGGCAACTCGGTGAGCTTGAAAACCTTGGGAGCCGAGGACGGCTTGGCCGCCGAGGTGGCCATGGCCTGGCCCCCTGTGGTGGAACAGCCCGTCGGCAGTGACATCAGCACCAGCGCGACTGGCACCAGCGCAGCGGTACGCGGTAGGCGGGCGCGGGGACGCCGGGCGTCCCCGCGCCCGCTCTCGGGAGCGGGCGCGGGGGGCCTGGTCACGGGGTGACGCTCAGGGCGCACTTGTCGGTGCGGTAGGGGGTGTCGGGCTTGTCGCGGTCGGGCAGCAGCTTGGTGTCGTTGTCCTCGTACCAGTGGCGGGTCTTGGTGCCGTCGGAGTTGCGGCGCACGTGGTGGACGTAGTGCTCGCCGGTGGTGTGGCTGTGGCCCCAGACGGTGGACGGGGGCTCACTGCCGGTGCCGTCGTTGATGACGACCTTGCCCTGGTTGCCGCAGCCGCCGTGGGCGCTGGCGGCCGGCGCCGTCAGCGAGAACAGGCCGCCGGCGGCCGCGACGGCCAGGCCGACAGTGGCCCAGCGAGTGATCGAACGCGTCACTGTTTCCTCCAGTGGAGAAGTGGGACAGACAGGCTTGGCCGCCTCTGCTCGCAGGTCACTGGTATACGAATACCGCAGCCGTTGACGAGACAAAGGGAACCAACGCATGATCATCATCAAGTACCGACAACAGGCCCCGCTATAGGCGCAAATGACGCCATGCCCACCATCTGCGCCATAGGCTCGCCGTGGCGTCACCACGGAGCTCGCTTACGCGTCGCGGGTGTGCAGATCCACATCGTCTTGGACGTGGTGCACGTGCTGGAGAAGCTCTGGGACGTCTCCTGGGAAGTGCGCCGCGCCGGCGACCCGGCTGCCGAAGACTGGGTCGCCACTCGCGCCCTGGCACTGCTGGCCGGGAACCTCGACCATGTGCTCACCACTGTGAACGCCGAGGCCGTCGCGCTTCCTGCTCACCGCCGCCAGGCACTGGACGGGGTCATTCGCTACCTGACCAACAACGCCGACCACCTGCACTACGACCAGACTCTGGAACAGGGTTGGCCGATCGCCACCAGAGTTACTGAGGGAGCCGTTCGCTACATCGTGGCCGACCGCCTCGGCATCACCGGTGCCCGCCGAGACGAGCCGGAGCCGAAGCCGTGCTGAAACTGCGCATCCTGACCGCAGGCGGTGACCCGGACGTCTACTGGCGCCATCACCTCGAATGTAAACACCGGCGCGTTCACCCCGGCTCCGGCAAGGACGAATACAATCCCTCGGCTTGATCGACTCAGTCGTTCGCAATGCGGCGAGCGTTCTTAAAACAGACCGTCCTGTTCTGGTTCACCAGCGGCGCGAGACGTCAGCGGCCAAGGATCGCCAGCCCGCGTCCCTGTTGTCGATGGCTCTGACAGAGATCCCTTACCTGTCTGGATCCGTCCGGCGCGAAAGCGGAGATGCCTGACCACCCGAGGGTCCGGAGCGCATCTGGCTAGCCGATCTCTGGCCCGATCCGCCTGCCCGCCAGCCTCCCCGCCGCACGCACTGATCAGCATCGCCCCGCAGCGGAGGGTTTCTGAGAACGCCTGAAGGGACCGAAAGGCTGCCCGGTGGGCCGGGAGGGACGGTTGGGTGGGTTCAGGCGCTGTTCGGTGACAAACAGGTGGGCTGCGGTGACCAACGTCAGATGGCAGCGCAGGCCGACGAGCGAGCGCCCCTCGAAGTGATCGGCCCGGAACGATCCTGAGCTCACGGTAGTCGTGCTCGGTCCGCCAGCGCAGCCTGGCCGACCGCGCCAACGTCGCTGCCGGCAGGTCGGCGGGCAAGAGGCGGCATCGGTGACGGCGTGCACGCTGACGGCGATCTGGCAGTTGCCGTCTTACCGGGGGTGCCCGAGTACTGCCGGGCCAGCCCCGGCCAGGCCTTTCGCTCCCGAACCTGTCCCCAGACGCCATCTGGCTTATCGCCCATGCCGCAGCAGCGGCAGGGCCGGTCGCCGGGCACATCGTCCGGTCGGCCTGGCAGGTCGAAGTCGGTGTCGCGTTCGCGGCACCGCGGGCAGCCATCGAAGCCATACGGGTACGGCAGCAGGGAGGGCGCCAGAAAGAAGTCGGAAAGACCCGCCTGGGGTTTGCCCTCATATCCCCTGGGGTCCACGGTGATCGGCGTCGCACTTCCCCGTGATCCGACAAGCCATACCCGCACCGGTTGCGTCATCGGCCCATCACCCTCATCCAGCCAGTGCGCCATCCACCGCCGGGCGGTGCGGTCACCACCCATTCGGCTCTCTCCAGCTTGGAGAAGTCTTTCCAGTCGGTTCACCCTTTTCAAGGGGGCGATCGCTCGTTCGCAACCGGCTCGTGGCCTGCGGACTCAGGTGGGAATCAGCTCAGGGTTTTTGTGGCTAAGGGTTCAAGTGCCGCTGCCGTTGCAGGCGCGACGGTCCCGCAAGCGCGTTCCTCAGAGGTCGATGGGGTCGGGGGTGGAGCGGAGGACCCGGCAGGCGAGCTGGATCGCCAGGCGGGTCTCCGCGTGGGTCAGAGGCAGGCCGAGCAGCCGTTCGGCACGCCGGATCCGCTGCGCGACGGTGTTGCGGTGCAGGCCAAGTGCCCGCGCCGTCGTGCCCGCCGAGCAGGCGTGGTCGATGTAGCTCTCGACGGTTGCCAGCACTTCCTTCTCGCCGGAGGCCAGCAGCGGCGCCAGGAGCTGCCGGGCGTAGTCGGCGAACGCGCGCGAGCCGTACCAGCCGAGCAGAATCCGTGCCGCGCCCAGTTCCTCCACGCGGCGCACCGCGCCGGGACCGCCCTCGGTGGACGCGGCGACCGCGGCCTGCCGTGCCTCGGCGAGGGTACTGGCGATCCCTCCGGCATCCCGCGCCGGGCTCCCGATGCCCGCGGCGAGCCTGAGCCGATAGGGGCGGCGTCCAAGCTCGGCCAGCCCGACCTCCAGGGCCTTCCTGACCGTGGCGGTCTGCGCGGGCAGTGGCGCCTTCGGCGTGGTCAGCCACGCGGACCAGCCGTCGGCGCGCTGGACGAACGGGCCGATGTCGAGCCCGGCGCGTCCGATGGCGTCGACCAGCATCTCCGAGTGCACAGACGCGGAGTCGGCGGCACCGGCGACCGTGATGTGCACCCCGCTGTGCCAGCCGTCGAGGCGCCACCCGATCATCATGGCCTGATCGGCGATGTGCGCGGGCAGCGCATCGCCGTGGTCGAGGATCTCGGTGAGCAGGGTGCCGCGCAGCCGGGCGTCCCGTTCGGATCTGAGCCGCTCGCGCACCAGCCAGGCAGACAGCTCGCCGTGTGCCAGCGCCAGTGCCCGTTCGGCCGTCTCGCGCCAGCGCGGCCCGCCGCGTTGCTCCTCCACCGAGCGCTCCGCCGCGACCCACAGCGAGGTCGTCCCGGCGGGTCCGAGCACGGGCAGCACGGCCGCCACGGCACGCTCGCCAACCAGCGTGGTGATGCCCCGCACACCGATGATCTCCTCGACCGAGGTGATGGGCGGCGTTCCGGCCACGAGCGTGCCCTGCGCGTTGCAGGCGCTGACCGAGGCGTCCAGCACCGTGCCGAGCGCGGCGAGCATGCGGTCGGGCGACCGGCGCGCGGACCGCAGCAGCCGGTTGAGTTCAAGCAGCGTCTCGCTCTGCACGAGCCGCGGGCCGAGTACCGCCGTCCGCAAGGCGGTGGCCAGTTCCAGCGGTGTCCGGTTGTGCGCCTGGACCAGCGGGAGGTTCAGGCGGTCGGCGAGCCGGCGGGTCGCGGCGGGACTGGCGGGACCCCCGCAGACGATCAAAGCTCGGGCTCGCGCGGCGTGGGCGCGGCGCAGCAGCACGTCGACGAGGTGGCCGCAGCGCATGTGCGTCCGGCCACCATCGGTGCTGAACACCACGCCGGACTCCGCGGGGATCGCTGCGCTGAGGACGTCGTCGGGCTGGACCAGGACGATCTCGGCGACCGGGGCGGAGAGGCCGCGCGTCCCGCCCGCCAGGGTCGCGCCGCGCAACTCGCGCAGATCGAGCAGGTCCTGTACCAGCGTCCGCACGCTACTCCCCCACCTCCCGCCTGCCCGCAGGGGCGTCCGCGCCGGTGTCCGGACCGAAGTCCGCCAGGCCGTAGGTCTCCAAGCCGACCCTGTCCCGCAGCTTTGGATCGTCCCATCGGGACGGCGCCGGCAGCCGGATCACCTCGATCATCTCGTTCACCGCGAGCTCCTCCACGCTGATGGGCCTCCATGTACGGTCGTCCAGCCCGCAGATGATGTCGGGGACCCGGGCGACGTCGACGCCGTCGTCGAGAGCGAGAACGTACTCGTCGGCGAACTCGATCCGCAGCGTACGCGCAGGATCCACCAGATGCTGGACGGACGCCACGCCACCGGTGCGCTCGGACGACCGGTCGCGCCGGACCTCCAGGACGCGCCCCCGGAACAGCGACACCGCACGTGCCGACCTGAGGAAGGCCTCGCGTCCGCCGGGTTCGGACCCGGCGCGGCGCAGCAGCCCGCCAAGTGTCAGCGCCCGGCTCACCGACCCGTTGATCGAGCACCGCGCGTATCGGGCGGCGGTGTCGTGGTGCATGGCCAGGCCCGCCCAGGCGCCGAGGGCCGGCAGGCTTGCGCGGACGACGCGTTCGAGGGCCGCGCCGTCGAGGCATTCCAGGATGGCGGTGTTGCCGGTGGGGTCGGACACGGCCGCGACGACGGGCGACCTTCCTTGCAGCACCGTCTGGTCGAGCCGCGGGAACGCCCGGCCCATGGCGTCGCCATCGACGAGCGGCAGGCCCAACCAGGCCGCGGCGGCCACGCCGAGCAGCCCGTTGACGCCGCCGATCTCCAGCGGCTGGACCGCCACGAGCGGGGACCCGACATGCCGCTCCAGCGACCGGGCGGCGCGCACGAACTCCTCCGCGCCAGGCAGCCGCTCGACCATGACGGTGGACGAGCCGACCGCGCCGACGCAGGCCACCGAGGAGTCCCTGGGCAGGTCGGCCGCGGCGACGACGGGCAGCGGGCCGAGATGGGTCAGGACGCGGCGCACCATGCGCTCGGCCGCGTCGGTGCGTCCGCCGCCGCCCGAGCCGAACAGTTGCGCGCCCATCGCCAGATCGGCCACATCACCGGCGGTCAGCTCCATCCTCCTCACGGTACGCGGCGGCCGACGACCGCGTCCACGACGAATGCGCGAGTTTGACCTGGTCAGGCCGCGAATGCCGGGATCGGGGCGGGAATCGGGCGCCGCACGCTTCGCCGGCGTGGCCTTAGGAGGGCATGTGCCGATTGCACATTGATCACCTTCAGGCGCAGCATTCGGCTCATTGGCCCGCATTGTGACGCGGCTTACGCTTGCCGTCATCAGAACGAAGAAACCGCAGGTCAAAGCCCTGTGGATGGCCGAGCGCAGGCTGGCCTCGTCCGATGCGGAGGGCGATCCATGACACCACACGCACAACCAGAGACTGCTGGAGCTCCGGTCGACCACGACGACTACTCGCTCCTGCGCGTCCCCGAGTCCGAGCGCTACTCCTGGTGGTCGGTGGCCACCCAGCGCTTCGGTCAGCTGTCGGCGCTCGCGCAGTTCCTGCTGGGCGCCACGCTGGGGCTCGGCATGAGCTTCTGGGACGCGGTGCTCGCCATCACCCTCGGCTCGGTCCTGCTGGAGATCGTGACGATCTACATCGGGGTCATCGGGGTGCGGGAGGGACTGTCCACCTCCGTGCTCGCGCGCTGGACCGGCTTCGGCTCCAAGGGCTCGGCGCTCATCGGCCTCACCGTGGCGGTCAGCCTGATCGGCTGGTTCGGCGTCCAGAACGCCGTGTTCGCCAAGGGGCTGCATTCGCTGATCGGCGGGCTGCCCGTCGAGGTCTGGTCGCTGATCGGCGGACTGGGCGTCACCGCGGTCGTGGTGTACGGGTTCAAGGGCATGGCGTGGGCCGCCTACGTCACGGTCCCGGCGTTCCTCGTCCTTGCGACCTGGTCGATCGGCCGCGAGCTGTCCCGCCACTCGTTCAACGAGCTGATCTCCTCCCCGCCAGCGGGCGAGCCGATGTCGCTGGCCGCGGGCGCGACGCTCGTCGCGGGCGGCTTCATCGTCGGCGCCGTGATGACGCCCGACATGACCCGCTACAACCGCTCTGTCGGTGACGTGGTCAAGCAGACGCTGGTGGGCGTGACGCTCGGCGAGTACGTCGTCGGGCTGATCGGTGTGCTGCTCGCGCACGCCGCCCGTACCTCCGACGTCGTCGCGATCATCACCTCGACCAGCGGGCTGATCGGCACGGTCGTGCTGATCGCCTCCATTGTGAAGATCAACGACTGGAACCTCTACTCCTCCACGCTCGGCCTGGTCAACGTCATCAACGTGCTCACCGGCCTGAAGGTCGCCCGGGCGCGGGTCACGCTGGTCATCGGCGCCCTGGGCTCGGTGCTGTCGGCGACCGGCATCCTCACCCACTTCATCGAGTTCCTGACCTTCCTTGGCATCCTGATCCCGCCCATCGCCGGGATCATGATCGCCGAGTACTTCGTCGTCCGTGCCTGGCGGCCGGACCTGGAGGCCTCACGGCGGCGCGGGGACCTGCCCGACAAAGCGCCCGACTGGGTGCCCGCCGGCATCCTCGCGTGGGTGTGCGGCACCGCGGTCGGGCACTTCGTCGACGCCGGGATCCCGGCCATCAACGCCCTGGTCGTCGCCTGCGTGGGATACGCCGTTCTCGGCAAGCTCGGGCTGGTCCGTCGCGACCGCCCCCAGATCCCGTCCACCTCGCCGGCGCCGTCGGGCCCGTCCACGCCATCGGCGCCGTCCACCGGGGCGAGCACGTTTCCCCCGGGAGCCGACTAGCTGATGAAGCACCGCCCACCGGCCGACCGACCCGTCGGCGACACCCGCCCGAACGAAAACCACGGAGGACTCATGCATATCGGCATCGACGTCGGCGGTACGAACACCGATGCCGTCCTGATGGACGGGGAAACCGTCCTCGGCTCGGTCAAAAGAGCCACGACCGAGGACGTGACCGGCGGCATCGTGGACGCGCTGCGGGCGCTCGGCGAGACCAGCCCGTTTCGGCCGGCCGACATCGCCGCGGTGATGATCGGCACGACGCACTTCACCAACGCCGTTGTCGAGGGACGCGACCTCGCGCCCACCGCCGCGATCCGGCTCGGGCTGCCCGCCGCCTCCGGCCTTCCGCCGCTGACGGACTGGCCCGACCGGCTCCGTACCGCCGTCGGCGACCACGTCTACCTCTGCCACGGTGGCCACGAGTTCGACGGCCGCGAGATCTCCAAGCTAGACCGGGACGAGCTGGCCCGGATCGCTGACGACCTGGGCCGGATCGGGGTCCGCACCGCCGCGATCTCCTCGATCTTCTCTCCCGTCAACGACGAGATGGAGCGCGAGGCGGCGGAGACCCTCACCGAGCTGCTACCCGGGCTCCGGGTCTCACTGTCGCACGAGATCGGACGGATCGGGCTGCTGGAGCGGGAGAACGCAACGATCATCAACGCGTCGCTGCTGGAGGTCGCCAGCCGCATCACCCGCGGGTTCACCAAGGCGCTCAAGGGAGCCGGGCTCGATGCCCCGCTCTACCTGTCGCAGAACGACGGGACGCTGGTCGACGCCGACTTCGTCCAGCGCTACCCGGTCGTCACGTTCGCAGCGGGCCCGACGAACTCGATGCGGGGCGCGGCGCTGCTGTCCGGCCAGGCCGACTGCGTGGTGATCGACATCGGGGGCACCACCACCGACGTCGGCGTCATCGCCGGCGGCTTCCCGCGCCCGGCCACGACCGAGGTAGACGTCGGCGGCGTCCGCACCAACTTCCGGATGCCAGACGTCGTGTCGATCGGCATCGGCGGCGGCAGCCTCGTGGACGTGGGCGAGGAGGTGGAGGTCGGCCCGCGCAGCGTCGGTTTCCGGCTCACCAGCAAGGCCCGCGTGTTCGGTGGCGACACGCTCACCGCCACCGACCTCGCCGTCGCCGCCGGCATGACCAAGCTCGGCGACCCGGCACGGGTCGCGCGACTGGACCGCGACCTCGTCCGCCGCGGGCTCGATCGCATCGCAACCCGAATCGCCGCCACCGCAGACATGATGCGCACCTCGCCCGAGCCGCTGCCTGCCGTGCTCGTCGGCGGCGGCAGCGTCCTGCTGCCCGACCGGCTGCCCGGCTTCGACAAGGTGATCCGGCCCGGGCACTTCGCCGTCGCCAACGCGATCGGCGCCGCGATCGCGCAGGTCGGCGGCGAGATCGACCGGATCGTCACGCTGGAGGGGCGGTCGCGGGCCGAGGCGCTGGAGGAGGCGCGGGCCGGGGCCGCCGAGAAGGCGGTGCTCGCCGGGGCCGACCCCGGCACCGTCCGCGTCCTGGAGGTGGACGAACTGCCGATCGCCTACCTGCCGGGCAACTCGATCCGCGTCCGCGTAAAGGCCGTGGGCGATCTGAAGCTGGGGGACTGAGATGACCGACATGCTCACGAACGACATGCGCGCGACGGGCCAGATCTGCGCCGCGGACCTGCCCGACATCGCACGGGGCGCCGCCCTGCTCGGCACAGGCGGCGGCGGCGACCCCTACCTCGGCCGCCTGCTCGCCGAGCGGGTCCTGCGCGAGCGCGGTCCCGTGGAGGTGGTGCGCCCGGAGCAGCTGCCGGACGATGCGGTCGTGGTCCCGGTCGGGGTCATGGGCGCACCGACGGTGATCGTGGAGAAGCCGCTGGCCGGACATGAGTTCCGCGGCGCGCTGGAGTCGCTCGGCGCGGTGCTGGGCCGGCCCGTGACGCACGTGGCGTGCCTGGAGGCGGGCGGCCTCAACTCGATGACACCGATCATCACCGCAGCCGAAACCGGGCTGCCGCTGTTGGACGCCGACGGCATGGGCCGCGCCTTCCCCGAACTGCAGATGGTGCTGCCCACCCTCGACGGGATCTCCGCCAGCCCGATGGCGATGTCGGATGAGAAGGGCAACACCGTCGTCCTGCGCACCGTCGACAACGGCTGGTCTGAGCGGCTGGCACGCTCGGCGACGGTCGACATGGGGTGTTCGGCGGCCATCGCGCTGTACCCGATGACCGGCGCGCAGGCCCGTACCGCACTCGTCCCGGGCACGCTGACGCTGGCGGGGCGGCTCGGAGAGATCCTGCGGGTGGCGCGCGCCGAGCACGCCGACGCCGCCGAGCGCATCGTCGAACAGATGGGCGGCACCGTGCTGTTCCGCGGCAAGGTGGTGGACGTCGAGCGACGCACCGAGCGGGGGTTCGCGCGCGGGCTGGCCACCCTCGCAGGCACCGGCGCCCACGCGGGCACCGAGATGATGCTGGCCTTCCAAAACGAGCATCTCGTGGCGCAGGTGGCCGGCCAGGTCGTCGCGTCGGTGCCCGATCTGATCTGTGTCCTGGACGCCGACACCGGCGAGCCGGTCACCACCGAGGCGATGCGGTACGGGTTCCGCATCGCGGTGCTCGGCCTGCCCTGCCACCCCCGCTGGCGGTCCGAGGCAGGTCTCGCCCTCGCCGGGCCGCGCTACTTCGGCTACGACCACGACTTCGTCCCGGTGGAAACGCTCGCTGCGGCTCGCTGAGCCGGATTGGAGAACGATCATGGAAACGACGGTTCACGTCAGGCACGACGGCGGCACCAACCTCACGGTCGGCAACGGACGGGCCAAGGTCACCACCGACTGGGGTCCCGAGGACGGCACGTGGATGGCGACCGAGCTGTTCCTTGGCGGGCTGGCCTCCTGCATGCTCGCGACGCTCGTCCACTTCGGCATGACGAACGGGATCGCGGTCGAGGGCACGACGGTGGAGGTGTCGGCCGACACCGTTCCCAAACCGGTGCGCTTCGGCACCATCAACGTCACCTACACCTTCCCGGCCGGGCTGACCCAGAAGGAGATCGACACCCTGGTGCGGGCGGGGAACCGCTGCAAGGTGCACCACACGATCGCCGAGCACCCCGAGTTCGTCGTCAAGGCGGTCACCGCGTCATGACGCTGGATCCCGCGGCCGCCTCCTCCTGGACGGAGGAGGCGGTCCGCCTCATCGAGGCCGACGCCAACCGCAGCGCCGACACCCACCTGCACGCGTTCCCGCTGCCCCGCGCCTGGGGCATCGACCTGTACCTCAAGGACGAGTCGGTGCACCCCACCGGGTCGCTCAAGCACCGGCTTGCCCGATCGCTGTTCCTGTACGGGCTCTGCAACGGCTGGATCGGCCCTGACACCACGATCATCGAGGCGTCCAGCGGCTCGACCGCGGTCTCCGAGGCCTACTTCGCTCGGCTGCTCGGCCTTCCGTTCGTCGCGGTGATGCCCGCCTCCACCAGCCCCGAGAAGATCGCGATGATCGAGTTCTACGGCGGCCGGCCCCACCTGGTGTCCGATCCCACCACGATCTACCGGGAGTCGGAGCGGCTCGCCGCAAAGACCGGCGGCCACTTCATGGACCAGTTCACCTACGCCGAGCGCGCAACCGACTGGCGCGGCAACAACAACATCGCCGAGTCGATCTTCCAGCAGCTGCGCAAGGAGCTCCACCCCGTCCCCGCCTGGATCGTCGTCGGCGCCGGGACGGGCGGGACTAGCGCCACGATCGGACGGTACCTGCGCTACCGCCGCCACCGCACCCGGCTCTGCGTCGTCGACCCGGAGAACAGCTCGTTCTACCAAGGCTGGAAGGAGCGCGACCTTGGCCATGCCACCGGCCTCTCCTCACGCATCGAGGGCATCGGACGCCCCCGGGTCGAGCCGTCGTTCATCCCCGCGGTGATCGACCACATGATCCAGGTCCCGGACGCAGCGTCCCTCGCCGCGATGCGCCACCTCCACCGCCTCACCGGCCTGAAGGCCGGCGGCTCCACCGGCACGAACCTCTGGGGCGCCCTGCAACTCGTCGCGGAAATGCGCAAAACCGGCAAGACCGGCTCCATCGTCACCCTCATCTGCGATCGCGGCGACCGCTACGCAGGCACCTACTACAACGACACCTGGCTGGCGACCCAGGGCTTGGACATCGCCCCCTACACAGCCGCCTTGGAGAAACTCCTCACCTGACCTGTCTCGACGAGCATGACCTACCCTCCCGCCACGCCAGAAGTCCTGCCCCCGCCCACGGTGGTAACGAACACACCAACCTCACGACCATCACCCCAGGAACCGGCAGCCATGACGGACAAGGCGCGGATCGTGTCGGCGCCGTTGCCGCGGTGGCGGGGTATCGACCTCGGGCATTGCCTGCATGAGTGTCTGTTTTGAATGGCGATCTTGTCTGGAGCGGCGCACGCTGAGCGTGTGGTCGACGGTGAGGCGGTACAGCGGCTGTGTCGGGGCAGTGGTGGTCTGCTGCCGGTGAAGGCGCGCCGGGACGCTGTGTTCTGCTCGGCGGCGTGCCGGGCCCGGCATTGGCGCTGGTTGCGGCGGATCCGGCAGAACGTGCCGAAGGCGGTGGCCCCCTCCGGGGACAGTCGGGCGCGGTGTCCTGAGTGCCAGGCGGTGTGGGTGGGGGTCGAGCACCGGCGCGGGGCGGTCTACTGTTCGCGGCGGCGCCAGACGCGGGCGCGGCGGCGCCAGGTCGGGGTGGCGCAGGCGGCGCAAGGCGTTCGTTCTGGGGGAACCGTGCCCGGTCCGCGAACGGATCACCTGTCATAACGTGGTCTTTCACGATGCCGGTAAAGACCTTGTATACGGGCTGCCATTACGTGTAGTGATCAGGCACACACCGGCGCCACCGCGCCGGCATCTGTTCCCTTCCGCTGGAGGAGGCGGAGGATGTCAAAGGACGCCACGAGTGCACAGACGGTCGGGCATGTCACCCGCAAGCGTTATGAGGAGCAGCCTGCCCAGGCGCGGGAACTGGTGGAGATTCGGAGTTGCTGCCAACTCGCTCTGGGCGACAAGGGGGATGATGAGGATCGGCACAGAAATTAGCGGTAGAGCGTGTGACCTGAGGCGACGCCACCTCGCGGACCAGACGGAATAGGTGTCTATCAGGTTAAAGGCGACGGACAAACCAGCGCCGCGTGGTCCAGCATGTGGAGTCAGGCCACAGCGCCCGGTGTGCGAACGGAGGATGGTTTCCCCGGTCCTTGGACTGGAGGGGCGGGCCCGCAGCGCCCGGCGGGATGATCATGGCTTGGCGCCGGGCTCGGCGGGACACCGCCCACGCCCTGCTCCTACCCCCGTGTGCCAGATGTTCCACGCGGCGGTGGATCTCACCGCGTACGGCCGCCAGGAGCCATGACAGGACTCGCCCCCGGCTGGCCTCATAGCTGGACCGACACCAGCGAGCGGCTCCGCACCAACGGCCGCCCCATCGCTCATTCGTCTCGCATGCATGCCAGACGGTCCGACGACCTTGGCATCACCCCGCGGTGAACCGCAGATCCGAGCCAAAGGCGCTCCAGGCAGCTCGACGAGGGAACCGATTCATGGGTACTCAGACGCTGATTTTGCCCTACCGATTTAGGTCGAAACGGCTGCGGGATGTCTGCCAATCGCCTCCGGCTGCTTGTGTCAGCGGCGATCTGGGGGAACGGTGTGTTCTCTCCTTGGGGTCTCGCGCTGCTTTCTAGCCAGACCGAGCAGACCTAGAAGGCCAAGGAGGCCTGTCAGGCCCCATAGGCCCCTGTTGTCGTGGTCGTCATTGTCCTGCCGGGGCTGCTGGCGTTCTTGCGATGCCACCACCTGTACCTGGTTCTTCGTGATCGTTTCCGTCGGTTCTGCAAGGGCTGGCGCTGCAGAGCCGATACTGATGAACGCCGCCATGGCCGCAGCGGCGATGTACTTACTCATTTACTCCTCCTTCGGATTCGGTGCGTCGACTATTTCCTTGAACTTGTCAGCCGGTCGAAGCACTGCTTCCCGTCGACTGCTCCTACCCCGCCAAAAAGGAAAACTGCATTCTTTCGAGCAAATATTTCCTCTGGAAATCACTAAGGCAACTTGACTGACTGGCCTCTTTTTAAGCATGCGGCGGTCTAAAGGCCGCAACTGTGGAGCATCGGAATGGCTTTGGCCAGGGGTCAGGGACAGGAACGCCTCATGAGTGTCGGCGCGGACTGTCAGCAGATGCGCAACTGGCGGAACCGATGCGCAGTTCGACCGTGCGATCTACGCCCCAGCTGAGCCGTTTGCAGCTTCATCGTGCTGGTCGCAGGGTGGTTGCAGGACGGACGACCCGATCATGAAGTAGTGAAGCTCCTGGTAGATGCGGAGTCGACCAAAACGACCGCCTTGCCAGGAATTTCTGGTGTTGTTCTACCGTGC
The DNA here is from genome assembly GCF_001552175.1 of Actinomadura kijaniata NBRC 14229. Lineage (GTDB taxonomy): Bacteria > Actinomycetota > Actinomycetes > Streptosporangiales > Streptosporangiaceae > Spirillospora > Spirillospora kijaniata. Next base: position 15,656 of record NZ_BCQR01000095.1, on the reverse strand, counting down.
CTGCCTCGATCTGTCACCTGCGACCCGCGCCTTCGTGACCGGCCTCATCCGTGACCACCGCCGCCGGATCGGGTCGCAGTGGCGGGTGCTTGCGTCTGGCCGCCAGGCGCTGCTGGCTGAGGTAGCGCCCGACCTGCGGCAGGCGATGCGGACCGCCCGGCGCATGACGTACGTGATCCTGGACGCCACCCTGGCCGGGATCGACCGGCTGTCGGGCGCGAACGACCGGCTGTACTACTCCGGAAAACATCATCGGCACGGCGTCAACATCCAGTTCATCACCGACCCGCACGGCCAGCTGATCTGGGCGTCGGCGGCCCTGCCCGGCTCGGTCCATGACCTGACCGCCGCCCGCATCCACGGCATCATCGACGCTCTCACGCACCAGGCGATCGCCTGCTACACCGACAAGGCGCACTGCGGCGCAGGAGGGGTCATCGGCACCCCGTTCAAACGCCGCAAGCACCGCAGGCTCGGCAAACGCAAGAGGCTGTTCAACCGGCACCATGCCCAGGTCCGCGCGGTTGGCGAGCAAGGCGCCGCCACCCTCAAGAACTGGCACCTCCTGCGCAGAGCCCGCTGGTCACCGGCCCGGATCACCACCATCGTCCAAGCGATCCTGGCCCTGCACCACCACACCAACTGAGGTTGGAAACAGCCCGTCGACGATTAGACGACATCAAGCTCAGAAAGTCACAAGTTGGCGGCCGCGCCGACCAGTGCGCAGTTCTATCCAGAAAACACACCGTTCGATGACAGGCTTCGGACGGGAGAGGAACATGGTGGGTGGGCCGCCTTCGACTCTGGCGGTTGGCGGAGTCCTGGTCACCGCGATCGTCCTGGGCGCCGACCTGCCGATCCTGCCGGTGCAGGTGCTGTGGCTGAACATGACCGCCGTGCTGATCCTGGGCCTGCCGTTCGCCGTCGAGCCCAGGGACGAGCACATCATGGAACGCCCGCCGCGCGACCCGGCCCTGCCACTGCTCACCCGGACCCTCACCGCCCGCGTGCTGCTGGTCCCGGCCGTGCTGCTCGTAGGGGCCTACGGGCTATAGAGCTGGGATGCCACAGCCGCCATTCCTCGTGGCGTTCGCGCAGCAGTGGAGGGCTTCCCAACAGGCACGAATCTTGCCGGTCGAGGAGCCGCCTGTTAGGCAACGGCCGCACCCCGCGAGGTGCCGTGAAGATGATCGGGGCGGCGGCCAACAACAGGGTGACCGCGACCCGAAAGGAAGTCGATGAAAGCTCCCCCAGAGGCAGGCGGGGTGACGGACGACGCCGAACTCGTCGCATCGTCGGTGCACGAGCCCGAACGGTTCGCTCTGCTGTACGACCGCTACTTCGATGACATCTACCACTACCTCGCCGCGCGCCTCGGCCGTGAGAACGCCGACGACCTCGCCGCCGAGACGTTCCTCATCGCCTTCCGCCGCAGAACGGACTTCGACGCCTCGCGTGGCGGCACTTTCCGTCCCTGGCTGTACGGGATCGCCACCAATCTGGTGTCCCAGCACCGGCGCACCGAGCAGCGCCGGCTCAAGGCACTTGGCAGGGTCAGCGTCGAGTACGCCTTGGACGGCCACGAGGACCAGGTCACCTCACGCATCACGGCCGAGGCACTCAGACCGGATCTTGTGCAGGCGATGCGGGACCTTGCGCCCGGCGACCGGGACGTGGTGTTCCTCTCGATCCTGGGCGGGCTCGGCTATGACGAGATCACTCAAGCCCTCGGCATCCCCAGCGGCACAGTGGGCTCCCGTCTCAACCGCGCCAGAAAGCGGCTTCGACGTGCTCTGGGTGGCCAGATCGATCCGACGGAGGAGGACTGATGGACGAGATGAAGCTGATCGAGCACCTGTTCACCGAGCCGAAGGCCGAACCAGGCGTCGCCGCCGCAGGCCGGGCCCGGCTCCTGCTCCTGGCCAAGGATGCCGAACCCGCCCCGGGCGGACGGCCGGGACGGTCGCGTACCCGCTGGCTGCTCGGGGCGGGGCTGCTGCCCGCGGCAGCAGCGGTCACCGCGGCGATCGTGGTGACCGGCGACGCCTCGACCTCGGTTCCTCATCCGGCGGACCCCTCAGCCCGCCGGATCCTCCTCGCCGCGGCCACCAAGTCTGCGGCAGCACCTGCGACCGGCCGCTACTTCCGATTCGCCAAGGAGGAAGGGCAGGCGCACACCGTCGGCTCGAAGGAACATCCGTACACGGTGCTGAGCCGCAGGGTCGACGAGCTGTGGTATTCCACGGTGCCCGGCGTCACCGGCTGGACCTCCTTCCAGGAATTGGGCGTCCAACCTGCGTCCCCGGCGGACGCCGCAGCATGGCGCGCCGCAGGAAGCCCCAAGCGGGTTAAGGAACGCTGCAACGAGGACGAGATCGTCGGATACAAGGCAGGCGAGCCGCGATCCGACGGCACCTTTGAAGAGGTCCCGGTCAGGCAACGGTGCCGCTGGTTCGACGTCCGACCCCGGCCCAAGACGACCACACGCATGTCAGGCGGTGCGGGCATGATGGGGCAGCCGCCCATCGGGCTGGACATCGCCAAGCTGTCCCAGGACCCGGCCACCCTGCGGCGGCAGCTCCTGGCCTGGACTCGCTCAGGCGGCCTGGCCGGTCCGGTGGAGGGCGACTCCGCTCAGCTGTGGGCGGCCGCCGGAATCCTCATCGCCTCCCCCATCGGCCCCGTGCGACCGAACGTGCGCGCTGCCGCGTACCGAGTTTTGGCGGATCTCCCGGACGTCCGCTCACTGGGCTCGGTCACCGACCAGAAGGGGCGCCACGGTCAGGCGCTGGCCCGGACCGGCTCGGGTACCGAGGGCGTCGGCTCGGGCACCTACAGGCTCATCATCGATCCGAGAACCGGGTCACCGCTGGAAACCGACTATCAAGGCGGTAATTCCGGGGAGTACTCCCTAATACTCCACTACGGGTACACCGACGAAACTCCGAAGGCCACTGACAAGGCCGCGACCCTGCACCGGGACTAGTAGGACTTTGTTAGGTGTCTGGTCGGATGAGTGATGCGGTGTTGTGCTGGGTGGATGACGCCTGAGGAGTTGGCCGGGTGCCGGGCCCGGTTGCAGGAGTTCACCGCGCAGGTGTTCGCGCCGTTGGCGCGCGTCGATCAGCGTACCAAGGGTGGACGGTATCTGCGCGGGCTGCTGCTGGATGGGCAACGCAAGTCGATGCGGCCGATGGCCGCTCGGCTAGATCGTGTTTCGAAGTCTGATGTGTGGCGGTGTGTCTCGGTCGTGAACGCAAGAGGTCTCCGGTAGCAAGTTCAGCGACCAAGCAGAACCAGCAGTACCGGAGACCTCGTGGCCAGCCTAGTGGCAACGAGACGGTTCGACCTGACCGATGCGCAGTGGGCACTCCTGCAACCGCTGCTGCCCGTTCCCGATCGGTCGGGTCGTCCGTCGCGATGGACCAAACGCCAGCTCATCGATGGCATCCGCTGGCGGGTGCGGGTGGGCGCGCCCTGGCGGGACGTGCCGGCCTGTTACGGGTCCTGGCAGGCGGTCTACTCGTTGTTTCGTCGCTGGCAGCGGGCCGGGGTCTGGGCCCAGATCCTCACCGCCCTGCAGGCCCGCGCCGATGCGGCCGGGCTGATCACCTGGCAGGTCGGGGTGGATTCCACCATCTGCCGTGCCCACCAGCACGCCGCCGGTGCCCGCACCGGCCCCCAGCAGGAGCCACCGGCGGGGACGGTCCACCCGAACCCGCTGATCACGGACTGGGACGCTCACGCGGCCGGCTCACCACCAAGATCCACCTGGCCTGCGAGCAGGGCCAACGCGTGCTGGCGCTGCTGGTCACGGCCGGACAGCGCGGTGATTCACCCCAGTTCCAGGCCGTGCTGGAGGCGATCGCGGTGCCGCGGATCGGACCCGGGCGTGCCCGCACCCGGCCAGAGCGAGTGCGGGCCGACAAGGCATACTCCTCGGCCGCCAACCGCGCTTACCTGCGCCGTCGCGGCATCCGTGCGACCATCCCGCAACCGGCCGACCAGATCGGCCACCGCAGGCGGCGCGGCAGCGTCGGCGGGCGGCCACCGGCGTTCTGCACGATCGACTACCGGGCCCGGCACGCAGTGGAGTGTGGCATCAACCGCCTCAAACGCCACCGCGCCGTGGCCACCCGGTACGACAAGCTCGCCGTCCGCTACCAGGCCGTTCTCCACATCGCCTGCATCAACGACTGGCTCCTGACCTGCCTTTGAAACACGCCCTAGCCCCCTTGCGTGACAAACGCACGGCACAGGCCCAGCACAGGCTCCGGTGCATGCCCCGGCGTAGCGTCCGGTCGTCCCGTGCCACGGCGCGGGACGACCGTGGACGAGCGCGTCCGCTGCGGGTATCGGCGGGCCGTTACCGGGCCCTGGGGGGTGGTGCTTGGGGTTTGCGGCCGATGCCACCGTAGGCGTCTACGTGGCCGGGGGTGATCGGGCTGGGATCGGGGTGCCACTGCTGGATGGGCACGATGCCGGGGTCGATCAGCTCCAGGCCGTCGAAGAACGCGGTGATGGCGGCGGGGGTGCGGAGTTTGTAGGGGACCGCGCCGGTGTCGTCGTAGCCTTCTTGGGCTTTGAGGAACGCCGGGTCGGTGGCGGTGCCGTCGTACAGGGCCAGGAAGCTGCCGGCCGGCAGGGGATCCAGCAAGCGTTGGGTGATGGAGCGGGCCTGGTCGTAGCTGGCGATGTGGCCCATGATGCCCATCAGCATCAGCGCGATCGGCTGGTCGAAGTCCAGCAGTCCGCGGGCTTGGGTCAGGATGTCGTCGGGGTGGTGCAGGTCGGCGTCGATGTACTGGGTGGAGCCTTCGATTTTGGTGGTCAGCAGTGCGCGGGCGTGGGTGAGTACCAGTGGGTCGTTGTCGACGTACACGATGTGGGCGTGGGGGTTGACGCGCTGGGCGACCTGGTGGGTGTTGTCCTCGGTGGGCAGGCCAGTGCCGATGTCCAGGAACTGCCAGACGCCTTGTTCGGCGGCCAGGTAGGTGACGGCCCGGCCGATGAAGGCGCGGGAGGCGCGGGCCAGGTCGCGGATGCCGGGGAAGGTCTGGGCGTAGGCGTCGCCGGCCTGCTGGTCGACGGGGAAATTGTCCTTGCCGCCTAGCCAGTAGTTCCAGATCCGCGCCGAGTGCGGAACGCTGGTGTCAAACCCCGACTCCGCCTCCCGGAAATCGTCTATGGCGTCGCGCCCCCTGGTGGTGCGGGGCTCCTTGCGGTAGTGCTGCTGGTCGTCGGTCATCGCTGGCCTCCGTACGCACAGGCGCCGCACCCATGGCTTGTGCCCGGTGCGCCTGCAGGTGGAGTCGGCGGATGGAGCCGGGGGATGCCTACTGGTGTCAGTGATCGGCGCGTGTACGGGCGGGGACCTCATGCGTGGGCGCGCGTGAATCTCACCCTTTCTGCCATCCCAACACAAAACGTTTCCGCGCACAGGAGGCGGTGGCGCTATGGCTGGAGTCGGCCAAAGAGATCCAGCAATAGCGCGACGGTTTCATCGCGCGGGCGCGCTTTGCTCGCCAGCCTGGTGAACTGAACGTTGTGATAGGCCACGTCCTCACCGTCGCATTGGTAGAAGCCGCGACCGGGCTGCTCGAGATAGACCGCATCTCCATAGCCGGGCTCGGCGAACCGCATGACCGTCATCGCTCCGCAGTGGATACGTTCGGCGACCCGAGCGTCGATGAGCTGCAAGGTGAAGTCCTGATGGATGGACATGGTGATCAGGTGCTTGATCTGGGCGCGCCGCACACTAGGCGGCAGATGCGGCGGGTACAACGCGCGTTGGGTGGTGACGACCCAGTAGGTCGGTCGGTCGGGCCGCCGCAGGATGTGCTGGCGATGCATCCGCAACTGCACGCGGCGCTCCCGCTCGCCAGCGTCGATGTCGGGCAGGTCGGTGGCGATGATGTGGCGGGCGTAGTCGTCGATCTGCAACAGCCCGGGAAGGTAGTGGGGGGCGAAGGTGCGGATCTCCGCCAGCTCAGGCTCCACCGACAGGTAGGCCCGAAACCAGCAGGGCACGATATCGGCGTACTGGCTCCACCAGGTGGTCTCAGTAAGCTGCCCGGCCTCCTTGAGCCGCTGCTTGACCGCCAGTACACGGGAGACGGGGCTGTGCGGACTGGCCGGATCCCAACCCGCCAGCAAAGCACCAGCCCCCTCCAGGCCACTGCTGTCGCCCGCAACGCCGGGAGCCAACTGGGCGGTGACCTGGTCACTGCCCGCCCGGTCACTGCCGGTCGCGGTGCTGGCGGGTGGATCGGATACCTCGAGCCGGTGGGTGGCAGGAGAGCCAGCGCGGCGACCTGTCATCGGCGGGCGCTGGACCAACTGCTGGTAGCGGCCGTGGATCTCTGACAGGGGGGCCATGCCGGTGGTGGAACGTCCGGTGGTCTGGGCGATGTGGACCAGCACCGCCCACAGCGACTCCACCTGCCTCCAGCGCGGAATCCGTCGCCGCGGCTGAGTCAGCAGATCATAGACAGTGGACTTGGCCAGCCGCTCGACGGCGACCCCAGCCACCTGCACCTTGCCAACTGCAAGATCTCCTGAGATGCGTTCGATGGCGTCAAATGACGGCCTGCCCGCAATGTCGCGATTGCGACACAAAAGCGAAATGACGGCAGCGATAGATGATCCGCGGTCGTCGTCTGACATTCCGGTGTCCGTTCAATGCGAAGTGACGGCTTTGCCTCCCCGCAGGCATTGAACATGCTCCCACCACGGCGACGTCAAGTCAGGCCAGACGACACAAAACACCCTCGCCGTTTTGGGTCCTGCCCGGAATTCCTTTGGGGACATTCGGTAAAGGGCTCGAAGGAGCGTCATTCCGGATAGCAGATCCGGATACCCGGCGGTAGGTCCGGGAACCACTCGCCGACGTCCGGAGTCGACCTTTCCCATTGCGGCCTCCACAACGGTGACCCCACAGTGATGGCACCACGTCGGCTACCGCCTGCTGTCAGGCGATCACGCCGACGTGGTTCCTGTTCCTACGGTCGACACCGGTCCGAGCGCCGGTGCCGCCCATCACCGAGCCGGAAGGTACAACGATGCCGTCTTGCCCGCCCCCATCCCCGCCCCAGTCCGTGGTCCTGGCGCTGCGGCTGGGGATCAACTGTCCCGCCCCTGTGCCGCCGCTGCACCACCCGAACACACGACCGACCGTGCCGCAGACGACCGCCTGCTCCCGCCCCCTGCCTCCCGGCCCGCGACGCCTCCCTGGCGACCAGCTCACCGTGAACGAGCTGATCGACCTGTGGGCCGACGACCAGATGCTCGACCCTGACCCCGACCTCAGCGCCGACCCCAGCGCCGACCCTGATGCTGAGGTCGGTGCCGGTCCGGGTTACCGGTGACGTCACGGCAGACCACCACCGCGTGCGCCGCTGAGCGCCTACCCCGGCGGTCGCGCCAGCAGACAGGGACCGGACGTCTGGCCCGCGCTCCACCAGACGCTAAAACACCACCTCTAGCCGATACAGGTGGCCGATCCAGCAACCCGCGTACGCCACCGTGTGCTCGACCTGCGTGTTCGGCGCCGTCACCGGCGCCGTCACCGGCGGCGGGCCCGGCGGCGGCCTGCCCGCGCCCCTTACACGCTGGACTGCGAGCAGGCCACCTGGTGAGCCGTCCTGTTAGCGGCAGGACCGCCCACCTGCCCACGAACACCCCATCCCCAACCGCAGAAAGGCAGGCATGTCCGCATGCACACCCTAGAAGAGCCCAACCGCCACCACCGCCGCAACACCGCCGCTACTCTGCCCACAGAGGCGGCGGTGGCCTGGCGCAAGAGCAGCCACTCCGCCGAGTCCGGCGAATGCGTCGAGGTCGCCAGCCTGGCCCCGCACACCATCGGTGTTCGCGACAGCAAGAACCCCGCCGTCGCGGCACTGGTCGTCGCGCCCGACCAGTGGCGGCACCTGCTGCACGCCATCAGCAGCCACCCCGACATCTGACCCGCCACGTTCTTGGCCGCAGCCCACCAGTGGCTGCGGCCAAGACCCCTTCCCCGTCCCTGTGGCCTGCTACGGACGCCAAGTCAACACGCAGGCGTGCGGCCAGGTCAGCTTGCCCAGGATGGTCTCCACCATGCGCAGGTCCGAACCGACGATGGCGGTCCTGGCCACGGGGAAGTCCTGGTCGGCCAAAAAGTCCATGGCGCTCTGGGCCTGGTCGTAGGTGGAGTAGGAGCCGACCACCACCCGCTGACCGAGGGCAGGCAGGCCGGTGGGCGGCTTGAGCGTATTCAGGGTGGCCGGGGGCATCGCGGGTCCCTCCTCACTCCCTTGAGGGTCGCTGTCCTTGAGTGATCGCTGTCATCGTGTTGTCGGCAGTGGCTGTTCCGTGACGCGCGTCGGCGCGGTCGCCGGTGGGGCGGTCGGCGGCTGGGGTCTGGTTCCAGGGTTCGTTCCAGTGCCGGTTACGCGAGCGTTGCCAGAGCGGAAGCAGCAGCCGGGTGCGCGCCGCTCACCCCTACGGCCATCCCCAACGTTGGGATATCTGCACAGGGCTGTGTGGGTCATTGTTGGCGTGGTCAGGGACCGCCGGTCACCACGGGCTCCCGCGGCTGCCGGTGGGCGTGGTCGACCGGTGAGATGGTGGCCCTGCCTGGCGGTCAAACGGTCATCCGTCGCTCCAGGAGGTGACCGGTCTGCCCCAGCACTCATGGCAGATCGCCACGAACAGACTTCCGTCGTCTCCCACCCGAAGTCCGGTCATGCGCCCGGGCCTTCGTTGTGGTTCTTGCACCGGGTCCCATGTCTGGTGCGACCCGCCCTCAGACTCCGAGGTGGCGATGGTGAGCAGGTGGTCCATCAGATGCCCCTGGTGGCAGCGCGGCCACAGCGGGTCCTGGGCGAATCTGATCCACCCGCCGACCTTGGTGCCCGGCGCCACCGACAGGTGGTAGAAGTAACTCCACCGGCCGGTTCGCCCCAGGCGTAGAGGCGCTCGCGCAGCTGTTCGGGCAGGTCTTCGGGATGGGGGTATTCCACCACCCGCTCGGGGCTGACCGTGCACGCCCGCAGCAGGAAATCCTCCTGGCTACCGGGCGATGGGCCCGCAACGTCGATGAGCGGTTGGCCGACATCGTCGGCCAACCGCCACCGCACGCTCGCCTCGGGGTAGAAGGTCGCGTGCGGTATCGGGCACCACAGCAGCTGGAAGACATCGGCGTCGGGCAAGAAGGACAGTTCGGGCACGTCGCGTTGGTACAGCTGTGCGGCGGCCACCAGCGCGACCGGCTCGTGGTGCCAGGGCTGGCCCTCGTGGCCGGGATCCATGCGAAAGCCCTCGCACACCGGCCAGGGCTCATCGGCCGGCCACAGCAGCGGGCCGCCCACCGAACTGTCGTGCACGCCCACCGCCCCGGGCCGTGGATGCAACCGCACCGTGGTCCGCGCATAGGCGACCAGCTCAGGAAACACCGCGGCGATGTCGACCGGCTTGGGCGGAGTGGTCAACCTCATCCATCCTCCCGGGCGATGAAGTGATCATCATTGGTCATGCCGTAATCATGACCACCGGGTGGAATCTGTGTTGGTGATCTGGTGATTGTGGCTATTTGAAGTCGGCGGGTGAAGCGTGATCGTCATGAAAGACGCTGGGTCTTGACGGGTTTCTTCACACCCCGTCGCCCGGTCCGCGCGGCGGATCCTGATCCATCCGCAGGGGGTGCTCGCCGCACGGACCTTCCCGTTCCTCGACTCGAGGCGGTGGCCAGTGACGGCTGGTGGTAGGCGGGCAGGCGTTCCAGTACCCGCGTCAAAGCGGCGTTTCCAGCGCCAGAGTCGCCAGCATCGTCGACCGTGCGGGCGGGAGCGAATGCGCGGTGGCCAGCGCGCGCACCGCCGCCAGGTCGCGGTCCTGGACCGCCGGCACTAGCGCCCGCTGCTCGGAGGCCAGGGCGAGTAGCACCAGCTCGACGGTGGCGACGGTGGCGGGGTTCACCCAAGCGACAAAGGAGAGCCCTTCAGCGTTCGGTCCAGAGCTGCTCGACGCTCGGAGCAGGACATGCTCGTCTTCTGCGTTTGGTCTTGCCTGTCTGTGATAGTCAAGATTGCGTGAGTGCGATATCGGCGCTGTTGGATGAACTTTCAGCGCTGCTGCCCCCGCCGACCACCCCGTTCATGGGCAGCAGAAGTTGGCAGGAGGTGTTCGCCGAACTGGGAACCGAGCTGCCCGCCGATTTCGTCGCGCTGATCGAACGCTACGGAAACTTCCACATCGTGGTCCAAGCGCGAGACGACCACGGCCGGCGCATCCCCACCGAGTATCTGAGCGTGCGGGATCCGCGCGCGGAGCGATCGGTGAGCTGGGCCCAGGCGGCGATCTACCACGCCGAACGCTTCCAGGCCCTGCCCCCGTTCGACCGAGGGCCGAACCTGTGGCCGGCTCCAGGCGGCTTTCTCGGTTGGGGCACCACTACCAACGGTGAGTGGCTCGGATGGCTCACCCAGGGGCCTTCGGATGAGTGGCCGGTGGCCATGACCAGGTCCGGTGACCGATGGCTGGATGAGGTCGCCGAGATCTCCGCGACCGAGTTCCTGGTGAACTGGCTGACCGGCGTTCCAGACTTTGAACTACCTGATCTCAGCGCCGACTCACCGGAGGCGCCGATCGAGTGCCGTACTCATCCCCTCTCCTGACCCTGCCGGGCCGGTTCCGTGCCGCATGGGCGCGGTTCGTGGCCGGTTCAAGGTCGTAGTGGCGCCTGTGCAGAGGAGATCGTCAGCACAACCTCCCAGAGGGCGACGAGAGTGGGCGATGAGGATGAGGCGCTTGCAAAGCAAGCGGGACGCTGGCACGGCACCGCGCCGGCACGAGCCGACCATGACCCGCACGGCTGGCCGCTCGCAAGCCACAGCCGTGCTGGACTGCTGACCAACCTTGGAAGCAGGCCAAAGAGGGCCCAGGTTGCCGGTGTGTCTTCACTCCGCAGTCACCTGGCGGTGACTTTGCGGCGTCACGATCCTTGTCGAAGGTCCCCCCGCTTGAGAGGATCGCGCATGCGCAGGCTCCCCGCTGTCCTGCTGTTCACCGCCCTGGCCGCTTCGGCTGCGGTCGGTGCCGCACCGACCGCAGCTGCGGCACCACCTCCCCCGCCGGACGCCGCGACCGCCCGCTCCCACCTGGCGTCGCTGACCGTCGCCGCCGAGGGCCCGTCGACCGGCTACTCCCGGGACAAGTTCCCGCACTGGATCACCCAGTCCGGGACATGCAACACCCGCGAAGTCGTCCTCCAACGCGACGGCAGCGGCGTGGTGACCGACTCCTCGTGCGCAGCGGTCTCGGGCACCTGGCGCTCGCCGTATGACGGCGCCACCTGGACGGCGGCGTCCGACGTCGACATCGATCACATGGTGCCGCTCGCCGAGGCATGGCGGTCGGGCGCCAGCTCCTGGACCACCTCACGGCGACAGACCTTCGCCAACGACCTGACCAGCTCCCAGCTGTGGGCGGTCACCGACGACGTCAACCAGGCCAAGGGCGACAAGGACCCGGCCGAGTGGCTGCCGCCGCTGACCTCGTTCCGGTGCATGTACGCCCGCTCCTGGGTGGATGTGAAGTACCGCTACGGCCTGACGGTCGACTCGGCTGAGAAGTCGGCGCTGGCTGGCGTGCTCAGCGGCTGCTGAGCTGCAGGAGCAAAGACCAGGTGTCCCGCCTGTGCGAAGGCGGGACATCATGGTCCCTGCCTTGCTCGTAGGGCACGGCGGGCAGATTCTCCGTCGGCTACCGGGCTGCCTATCAGGGCCCCGGCCCCAGAGCCCGATCATGCAGAGTGAGACGACTTCTCACAAGAACGCGGTAGGGCTCCACACCCGCACCCTTGTAGCACCGTGAATCCCTGTCACGGTGTCAGCCTGGTCGCGTGCTCGGCCGCGGGCGGGATACTGGCCGCCATGACGTCCTCCCCTGGCTCGGCTTCACCGTTCTCCCGCGTCAAGATCCGTGTCGGTGCGCTGGTGTTCTGCAGCAACGAGGTCGCGCTCATCCGCCGCGATCGCCCCGAAGCCAGCCACTTCGTCCCACCTGGCGGCAACGTCGAACCCGGCGAAGACCTGCTTGCCGCGCTGCAGCGTGAGCTGGCCGAGGAACTCGGCCTGGCCCCATCCCAGGCCGGCGAACCGGAACTGCTGTGGGTGATCGACCAGATGGTCTCCCGTCCCGGGACCACTCCACCACCGCGCAAACTGCACCTGATCTACCGGCTCCACATCGCCCCTGAGGTCCGCGGCACCCTGGCCACCGAGGAGTATGACGAGGTTCCCGGCGGTCACGAGATCGGCCTGATCCAGTGGGTCGACCACCGCACCACCGCCAACCTGCCGATCTTCCCCCCGATCGGCCCGGCACTGGCCGCCCTGCCCAGCCCGTTCGCCGCGTTGCCCGACGCTTCCCTGCCCGCCGTCACTGACGACAACTACGTGTGGGTGTAACCGCCCCTGGGTGCGGCTCGTGGCGCATCCAAGACCTCCGATGACGCTAAGGCGTCAAGCGCACTAAACGATTAGCGACCCGATCAAGTCCCCGCAAGACTCACCCTCATGACACCTGTGGAGCTGATCGAACGCTGGCGGCAGATCGTCATCATCAAGTCTGAACCGTGGGTCTTGTTCGCCCACGGGACCTGCCTGTTCGTACCGGAACCAGTAGGCGATCTGCAAGCTCACGCGATCAAAGTGCTCCGCGAGTATGGTCCGGTCCCTGCCGGAACGCCTGCACGAGCTTTCGGGATCATCGAACTTCCCCCTGAGCACGGCTTGGGATGGACGGTCACCGGGCTCTACCCCGGTCTCTACAGCTACATCAATCCTGATGAGGTTGCCGACAAAAGCCACGCTGCGGTCCTTGCGCATGCACAAGAGGCACGCAACCAAGACGGCTCCCAGCTACGGGTCATCCACATCGAGCATCACGCGCATCGCACTTGTCCTGCCCCAGTAGCAGGCCAAAGCACAGTTGACGGCACTGCCCGGCAGGTAGACCACCTGCCGCTCGTGGTTGAACAACACCGCGATCAGCAAGCCCGGCGGTCGAGTCAGGGACATCGATGGCCCAAACGAGCTCATCCCCTACAGCCAGCAACTCGGCCTCGTCGTTGCCCACCCGCCGCAACGGCACCGAGTTGGAGGTGACAGCGCCGCCGACCCGATCCCGCTGGGACAGCACAGAGGGGCGGCAAGTCCGCTCCCGCCTGCGCCGGTGGTTTCCGCGCACTGCAGCCCACCGGGTCTGGGAGCATGGAGATCGCCATGACCACTCCCCCTAACCTCCCCCACAACCACGAGCCCAGCTCTGGACCGCGGGTGCCGTACTGGTGCGACCCGCACCCCGCCGACACCGACCTGCTGCCCCGCGACGGCCGCCGCCATCTGGGCGTGCTGGAGCAGGTGGTGCGGCGCCAATGGGACCCGGCCACCACGCGGCCCGCGCCGGAGGTGATCGCGGCGATCGACCGGCTGGCAGCGCTGCCCGGCCCGATCGCTACCCAAATCACCCAGGCGCTCACCGGCGGGCTGTGGGTCGGCCACGGCAGCGTGCCGGGCCTAGACCACCTGGCGCACCTGGCCGGGCAGCCGGTCGGTCCCGGCACGACGGCGACCTGGGATGCGATCCCGGGGGTGACGGTGTGGCAGAGCCGCACCGTGGCGGTCGGCACCGGCGCGCACGTCAGCGCCTCGCTGGTCGACCACGAGATCGGACACGTGATGGAGCGGCTGCGCGGCGCGGCCCAGTCCCCCGAGTGGGACACGATCATGTTCCGGTGCCGGCCGCTGCTGCGCGTGGAACGCTGGCAGGATCCACACGAGTGGTGGGCCGAGGCCTGGGCCATGGTCATCACCCGCCAGCTGAGCTGGCTGCACCGCACCCTGAGCGAGCACGAGCCGGTCACCGCGATGGTGGTCAGTTACTATGTGAGGCACTACGGGCTGGAGGTGTGACCATGAGCCAGACGGTGATCCGCGAGGGCCGGTTGCTGCTGGTGGCCGACGCCGGCTGCGGCGCCGCCGTCCCCGTGCCCGCCGACCACCCCGACTATGAGCGGCTGCGCGCCACCGCCCTGGACCTGGACGCCCTGGCCGCCCCGCACCCCGGCGACGAGGCGCTGACCGCGCGGCTACGCGCGCGCGTCACCGACACCCGCCGCACCGCTTGACCCGCCGCCGATGGTGTTCCAGGAGCAGTTCGACCCCCGGTACTGGGTGCGGGCCGAGGCGATGCTGTCGGAGGGCTTTTGCCCCGACTGCGACCGCCCCATCGACAGCCGCGCCATCACCGCCGACCGGGCGGGAACCACGGTGGAGTTCACGGTGCTGGAGTGCGTGCCGTGCCAGACCGAGTGGACCCCCAAGGCCGTGTTCGACCAGGGGCCCGGCTGGTGGCGGGAGCGCCGCCTGGAAGCGATCATGAATGAGCTGAGGCGCTAGAACACCGCGGTCGGTCGACCATCGCGGCGCGCTGGTGCCTGCCGTCGTTGTCCTGTTCACCGGCGGGGCCGCCAGCGTGGATGTTCGCAGCCGCCGGAGTCGCCCCAGCACCGGAGCCGGTGACAACTGGGGCACCTGCTGCGGTTATGCGCGGCCTGGGCCGACCGATCGGTGTGTCTTCAGGAACGCGGCCGTCGAGCCTCTGGCACGACCGATATTTGTCCGTCCTTGACCGACAACCACCCTTCGCACGCCTGATGGGTGACCCTCATCGCACGCCCGACCATCCAGAGCCCGCAGGTCCGCCAGGCGCCTTGCGGAGGTCCGGGCGCCGCATGGGCCAGGGCCGGCGCGTGGCCAGGGCTTCGCAAGCGCGCTAACGAAGCCCCCTTGGCAAGATCATCAGGCGCAAGTGGCTGGGCGGCTGTCATCTCGCCGCTGGCGCGGTGAGGGCCGTCTGCGTGTGACGGGCTTTACGGGGTACTGTTCGGCCGTCAGCGGGCGTTTGGTGGGGTTGATTTTTGCCGGAGATATCCGATCGCTGCCCTAGTGCGCTTGGTGGCTGGTTCAGCGGAGTGCGGAAGCGATAGCCGGAGGGGGCGTGCTTGGGAACACCGTGTGGGTGCCGGGCATGCAGTGCTCCTTCCATACCCCCTCCGTTTTGATCGCTGTCGACAGGGGCGTTCGCGGTCAGGTGCTTCAGGTCCGGTGAGGGTGCCTGGCCGACGGCGGGTCCGGCCGACACGGTCGGTGGAGTGGCGCAGCGCGGTGTGCAGTGGTGCACTCTGGGCCGGTGGTGGTCCTCAGCCCTGACCACGCAGGTGCGCACCCCCACCCGCACCTTCCGTGAGTCGACTTACGGACCTTACTGGGGTCCAGTCCACATACGCCAGAAACCCGCAACGAGTCGATCTTGAGGGAGTGAGAGGCGGTTCCGGCTGCACGGCTGGCCGATCCGACGCGTGCGGGCGCGGGTGCGTGCTGCGGCAAGCGGTTGTGGTCGGCGTCCGCTCGAACGCGCGGGATAAGGCCCCGAACTCTTATAGCTACGGCGAGCCGCCACAACAGTCCGTGATCACGCATGTCAGTGTCCGAAGCCGTCCTCACTGGCGGGCCCGAACCCCCTTCTAACCGTGCATGCCTTGCTTGTTGGGGACGGACGGCATACTCGCCGCGTGACGATCAAGGATTTGCCCGATCCGCGTGTGCTGC
>NZ_BCQR01000094.1 GCF_001552175.1 Actinomadura kijaniata NBRC 14229 | reverse complement strand
GCGCCCGGGTCCGCGCCGGTCGCCGACAGGCCCGCGGCGGCGGCCACCGCCAGCAGCGCCACGGCCCCGGTCCCGGCCCCGGCCGCCATGAGCCTGCGCCGCCCGGCCTCCCCCGGCGACGCATTCTTGACCCACCGGTTCCAGCGGGCGGTGATTCCGGACGACGGCTTGGCGTGCCTGCCTCGGGCGTGTTTGGGGGGAGCTGAGGTCACGGCCAGCACTTTACTGCGCCTTTGCCGTACGTTAGCCCCAGTTCGGACAACCGGAACCCGCCGGGCCAGCGCCCCCATCCCGGGACGGCGGTGGCACTCTCACCATCAGGGGAGGTTCGCGACGAGCTCCGCGACGGGCAGGCGGCGCCCGGTGTAGAAGGGGACCTCCTCGCGGACGTGCCGCCGGGCCTCCGAGCCCCGCAGGTGCCGCATCAGGTCCACGATCCGGTGCAGCTCGTCGGCCTCGAACGCCAGCATCCACTCGTAGTCGCCCAGCGCGAACGACGCGACGGTGTTGGCCCGCACGTCGGGGTAGTCGCGCGCCATGTACCCGTGCTCGGCGAGCATCTTGCGGCGCTCCTCGTCGGGCAGCAGGTACCAGTCGTAGGACCGCACGAACGGGTACACGCACACGTACCCGCGCGCCTCCTCCTCGGCCAGGAACGCCGGGATGTGGCTCTTGTTGAACTCGGCGGGCCGGTGCAGCGCCATCTGCGACCACACCGGCTCGCTGGCGCGGCCCACGGCCGTGCGGCGGAACCGGCTGTAGGCGTCCTGCAGGTCGTCGGAGCTCGGCGCGTGCCACCAGACCATGTAGTCGGCGTCGGCGCGCAGGCCCTGCACGTCGTACACGCCGCGGACGACGACGTCCTTCTCGGCCACCTGGTGGAACAGGTCCTGGACCTCGGCCGCGTCCCCCTCGGTGATCCGCCCGGTGTCCCGCACCCGGAACACCGACCACATCGTGTAGCGGATGACCTGGTTGAGGTCGCGGGCCTTCGGCCGCTGCTTGTCAGCCGCCGGCTTCCCGGCGGGCTTCTCCGTCGCTCCCATGCCTCAATTCTCCCCGACCCCCCAGGTGGTCCAGCACCCGGGTGGCCGCGGCGCGCGCCGAGGCGATACAGGCCGGGACGCCGAGGCCGTCGTAGGCGGCCCCGGCGACGGTCAGGCCGGGCTGCGCGGCGACGGCGGCGCGGACGCGGGCGACGCGGTCGGCGTGGCCCACGTTGTACTGCGGCAGGCCGCCGCCCCAGCGCGTCACGCGGGTCTCCACCGGCAGTTCGGCGACGCGGGCGGTCACGGCCAGCTCGGTCATGGCGGCGGCCGTCAGCTCCTCGTCGGAGCGCTGGAGGGTGTGCTCCTCGCCGTAGCGGCCGATCGAGCAGCGCACCGCCAGCAGCTCCGGGGCGCGGTCGCGCAGGTGTGGCCACTTCACCGAGCTGAACGTGACCGCCTTCACGTCCCGGCCCTCCACGGCGGGCACCAGGTAGCCGCTGCCGCGCGGCAGGCGCGGGAAGGCGGTGGCCGGGTACACCAGCGTGACGATCGCCATGCTGGCGTAGTCGATGCGGGCCAGCTCGCGGGCGGCGGCGGGGACCTCCTCCGACAGCAGCCGGGCGGCGGGCGCGGCGGGCACCGCGACGACCACGGCGTCGGCGTCGACGTGTTCGGGGTCGCGGGCCGAGCCGACCGTCAGCCGCCAGCCGTCCGGGGTGCGGCGCAGCTCGCGGACCGTCGCGCCGGTCCGCACGGCGCCCCCGGCGGCCTCGACGTCGGCGGCGACCAGGTGCGGCAGCGTGCCGAGGCCGCCCGGCAGGGTCGCGAACACCGGCCCGGGGTCGGCGGGCGCGGCGGCGCGGATGCCCCGCACGGCGTTGATCAGCGACCGGTGGCCGCGCGCGGCGGTCGCCACGGCGGGCAGCGTCGCCTCGAACGAGAGCTGTTCGGCCCGCCCGGCGTACACGCCGCCCAGCAGCGGCTCGACCAAGCGGTCCACGACCTCGCGGCCCATCCGCGCGCCGATGAAGTCGGCCACCGACACGTCCGCGCCGCGCCGGGTCTCGGGCAGCACCAGGTCCAGCGGGACGCGGGCGAGCCCGGCCGGGGACAGCACCTGCGCGGAGGCCAGCGCCCGCAGGTCCGACGGCACGCCCATGACCTGCCCGGACGGCAGCCTGCGCAGCGCGCCGTGGCTGAGGATCGCCGAGGAGGTGGTGCCGGGGTTGACCAGGTCGTCGCCGTGGCCCAGCTCGCGGACCAGGTCCAGGGCCTCGGGGCGGCGGGCCAGCATCGACTCGGCGCCCTCGTCCACCGGCAGCCCGCCGACCTCGCTGACCTGGAGTTTCCCTCCGACGCGCGGCGACCCCTCCAGCACCGTCACCCGTACCCCGCCGCGGGCCAGCAGCCGCGCGGCGGCCAGCCCGGCGATGCCGCCGCCGATCACGACGACGTGGCCGGAGGCGTGCGGGGAGGTGGGTGGGAAGGTGGGCGCGGAGGTCATGCCTCCACCATGGCAGACGGGTCCCCCGGACCGGTAAACGGGTCGCCGTGACCCGTCCGCGCCCCTACCGTGCCCGGATCGCGACCGGCGCCCAGGAACGGTGACCTGCGCCACACCGTCGAACCGCCATGCGGACCGCGACCAAGACCATGACCATCCCGGGTGTGCTGCTGGCCCTGCTGCTGGCGGCCCTGCTGGCCGCGTGCAGCGGCGGCGGGGACTCGGCCTCCTCCGGGGCCCGGGCCCGCCCCGAGGCCCCGCGGACGGACGGCGGCGGGGCCGCGACCGGGCGGCCGGCGGCCGCGCCGGCGCGTTCGATCATCCACCGGGCCCAGCTCCGGGTCCGCGCCCCCGACGTGGACGCCGCCTCCGCCCGGGCCAAGCAGCTCACCGCGGCGGCGGGCGGCTACGTGGCCGACGAGCGGACCTCCACCCGCCCGGCGTCGGCGACCCTCACCCTCAGGATCCCCTCCGACCGGTATCCGGCGACCCTCGACCAGCTCGCCGCGCAGCTCGGCACCCGGCTGTCGCTGAGCCGGCAGTCCGAGGACGTCACCGGCGAGGTCGCCGACGTCGACAGCCGGGTGCGGTCGGCGCGCTCCACGCTCGACTCGTTCCGCAGGCTGCTCGGCCGGGCCGGCTCGATCGACGAGGTGATCAGGGTCGAGAAGGAGATCGCCGAACGCCAGGCCGACCTGGAGGCGCTCCAGGCCCGGCAGAAGGCGCTGCGGCAGGGCACCGGCCACGCCACCGTGACCGTCGAGATCGGCACGCCGCCCAGCACGCCGGTCGCCGAGCCCGACCGCAGGGGCTTCGTCGGCGGGCTGACGACCGGCTGGAACGCGTTCACCGCGTTCGTGTCGGCGGCGGCGACCGTGCTGGGCGTGCTGCTGCCGTTCCTGCTGCCGGTCGCGGTGGTCGGCGTCCCGGCGCGGATCCTGTGGCGGCGGACGCGGGCCCGGCGGTCGGCCGGGCCCGGGCGGGACGGCTAGCGGGCGCTCGCCTCGTGGACGAAGTCGGCGAGGCGGGCCAGCATGTCGGGGTCGGTGGAGGGCAGCACGCCGTGGCCGAGGTTGAACACGTGGCCCTCGGCGGTGCGTCCCCGGTCCAGCACGTCGCGGGCGCGGCGCTCCACGACCTCCCACGGCGCGAACAGCACCGCCGGGTCCAGGT
The DNA here is from genome assembly GCF_001552175.1 of Actinomadura kijaniata NBRC 14229. Classification (GTDB taxonomy): domain Bacteria; phylum Actinomycetota; class Actinomycetes; order Streptosporangiales; family Streptosporangiaceae; genus Spirillospora; species Spirillospora kijaniata. The sequence goes on along the minus strand of NZ_BCQR01000094.1, from coordinate 42,753 downwards.
TGCCCTGCAGGGCCTTGCCCGGCGGGACGCGCCGCACGGCCTCGTCCAGCGGCACCCGCCAGTCCACGCCGACCACGTCCGCGCCCGCCTCGCCCATCAGGCCCAGCAGCTCGCCGGTGCCGACGCCGAAGTGGATCCGCGGCACGCCCAGGTCGGCGACCTCGTCGAAGATGCGGCCGGTGTGCGGCAGCACCGACTCGCGGTAGTCCTGCGGGGCGACCGCGCCCACCCAGGAGTCGAACAGCTGGACCGCGCTGGCCCCGGCGGCGACCTGCACCTTCAGGAACGCGATCGTGATGTCGGCCAGCCGCTCCATCAGCGCGTGCCACAGCTCCGGCTCCCCGTACATGAGGGCCTTGGTGTGGTCGTGGTTCTTGGAGGGGCCGCCCTCGATCAGGTAGGAGGCCAGGGTGAACGGCGCGCCCGCGAACCCGATCAGCGGGGTGGACCCGAGCTCGCCCACCAGCCCGCCGACCGCCTCGGTGACGTAGGGCACGTCGTCCGGCTCCAGCGGGCGCAGCGTCGCCAGCCCGGCGGCGTCGCGGATCGGGTCGGCGATCACCGGGCCGACGCCGGGCTTGATGTCCAGGTCGATCCCGATCGCCTTGAGCGGCACCATGATGTCGCTGAAGAAGATCGCCGCGTCGACCGCGTACCGCCGCACCGGCTGCATCGTGATCTCGACGATCATGTCGGGCCGGGTGCAGGACTCCAGCATCGCCACGCCCTCGCGGACCCGCAGGTACTCCGGCAGCGACCGGCCCGCCTGCCGCATGAACCACACCGGGGTGTGCGGCACCGGCTGCCGCCGGCACGCGCGCAGGAACGGACTCCCGGCGAGTCCGGCGGATTCGTCTCGGCCCACGGTCGGCCCCTCAGCGTCAACAGCCACCCCACGATGGTCCCACGGTCACCCCCGTGGGGCGCACCGGCCCGGCCGGAGCGGCGGCGGAACGGGGCCGCCCCGCGTTTCCGAGAGTTCCCGAGTTCCGGACACGCCGAGCGAAGTCCCGCATTCTGTCACCGTCGCGTGCCAACGTGATCCGTGTCATAGCCGAGGGAGGTTCCGTGTACTGCTCCGCCTGCGGCGACGAACGCGTCTTCGAGCGGCCGCCCTGCCCCGACGGGCACGGCGCCGACTGCCCGGAGTGGATCTGCACCGACTGCGGCGCCGCCGTCCTGGTCGACCAGGGACCGGTGCGCGCCGCCTCCTCCCCTCGCCCGTCCCTGCCCACCACCCCCGCGTCCGGCCGGACCGCCGCCCGGCGGCCCCTCGCCTGACCGGCCGGATCTTGAGACGAAACCCTGTGCTGTGCCTGCATCCCCGCCCCCTCCCCCCGTCCTCGCGACCCGCCCGCCCCGCGCCCCGCGCCCTCCGGCCGGGCCGCCGATGATCCCCGAGCCGTTCGCGCGCGCCCGCGACACGCTGCGCGCCATCCTCGACGGCCCTCCGCTGCGCCCCGAGCTGGAGCTGGAGGACATGCCCGCGCCGCAGCGGCTGGCGCCCTACGCCGCCGCGCTGTCGGCCACCGTCTACCGCGAGGGGACCGGGCCGGGCGGCGACGGCACCGAGGAGACCGAGGTCGCCTCCGGGCGGCTGATCGTGCTCTACGACCCCGAGGGCCGGTCCGGCTGGACCGGCGGTTTCCGGATCGTCGCCTACATCCGCGCCGACCTGGACCCCGAGATCGCCGCCGATGAGCTGATCGGCTCGGTGGCCTGGTCCTGGCTGCTGGAGGCGCTGGAGCCCGCCGGGTACACCGGCGAGTCCGGGACGATCACCCGCGCGGTGTCGGAGTCGTTCGGCGACAAGGCCGGCGAGCCGCCCTCCACCGAGCTGGAGCTGCGCGCCTCCTGGTCCCCCGCCGCCGACGACCCGGCCGCCACGATCGCCGGGCACGTGGCCGCGTGGTGCGAGGTCATGGCCAGCACGGCGGGGCTCCCGCCGGTCGGCGTCAGCGTGCTGCCGGACCGCCCCGGCGGCGCCGGCCGCTGAGCGACGTACGGTAGGGAGCGTGGGTAGCACAGCGAAGGCGGCAGGGGAGAGCGCGCAGAACGTGGAAGTGTCCGACACGGCGGACCCGCCGCAGGAGGCCCCGCCACAGGGGGCCCCGGGGCAGGAGGTCCCGCAGCAGGAGGCGGCGTCCGCCGCGACGCCGTTGCTGGAACCGAGGGAGGGCGTGCCTCCGGTCGTGACGACGCCCGCGGAGCTGGACCGGGTGGTCGCCGCGTTCGCCGCGGGCACCGGCCCGGTCGCTGTGGACGCCGAGCGCGCCTCGGGCTACCGGTACGGGCAGCGCGCCTACCTGATCCAGTTGCGCCGGGCGGGCGCGGGCACCGCGTTGATCGACCCGGTGGCGGTGCCGGACCTGGCGGGGCTGGGCGCGGCGCTGGCCGACACCGAGATGGTGCTGCACGCCGCCAACCAGGACCTGCCCTGCCTGGCCGAGGTCGGGATCGTTCCACGCCGGCTGTTCGACACCGAGCTGGCGGGGCGGCTGCTGGGCTACCCGCGGGTGGGGCTCGGCTCGATGGTCGAGAACATCCTCGGGTTCTCCCTGGAGAAGGGCCACTCGGCGGCCGACTGGTCGACCCGGCCGCTGCCGGAGGACTGGCTGAAGTACGCGGCGCTGGACGTCGAGCTGCTGGTGGAGCTGCGCGACGCGCTCCACGAGAAGCTGGTGGAGACCGGCAAGCTGGACTGGGCGCTGGAGGAGTTCGCGGCGATCCTGGCGACGCCGCCCAAGCCGCCGCGCGCCGACCCGTGGCGGCGCACCTCGGGCATCCACCGCGTCCGCAACCGGCGCGGCCTGGCGGTCGTCCGGGAGCTCTGGCTGACCCGCGACCGCATCGCCCGGGAACGCGACCTGTCCCCCGGCCGGGTCCTCCAGGACGCCGCGATCGTGGAGCTGGCGGTCCGGCAGCCCCGCTCCCCGGCCGACCTGACCGAGATCCCCGCCATGCGCAACCGGGGCGCGCGGCGGCACCAGACCGCCTGGCTGAAGGCCGTCGCGCGGGCCCGCGCGCTGCCCGACCGGGCGCTGCCGGAGGCGAACCTGCCCGGCGACGGCCCGCCGCCCGCGCACCGCTGGGCCGAGCGCGACCCCGCCGCCGCCGAACGCCTCAAGGCCGCCCGCGCGGTCGTCGCGGCGCTGGCCGACGAGCACTCGCTGCCGACCGAGAACCTGATGCAGCCCGACTCGGTGCGGCGGCTGGCCTGGTCGCCGCCGCCGGAGGTGTCGGCGGCCGCGGTCGGCGCGGCCCTGCGGGAGATGGGCGCGCGGCCCTGGCAGGTGGCGCTGGTGGCGACGCCGATCGCCAAGGCGTTCCTGCGGCTGGAGAGCAAGGACCTGGGCTGAGGACGGTCCGCCCGCGCCCCTCTGCCGGGCCTGTGGAGCCCTACAGGTCCGGCAGGGGGTCGCGCGGCAGGCTGTCGCGGTCGAAGACCTCGGCGTCGGCGGCGTTGACCACCGCGACGTACTCGTCGTCGATCTCGAAGCTCGCCCCGGCGAACTCGAACGACGCGCCGCCGCCGGTCTCCACCGGACCCAGCCGGGTCCCGCGCCGGTAGCTGCCCCAGACCGTCTTGGGACGGCTGCGGCTCAGCGAGCCGGTGGACAGCACCGTGATCTGGTCGTCGGTGACGACGAACAGGAAACCCGAACCGCCGCCGTAGGTGGTCGCGGGGAAGAGGTAACGGATCTCGTCCTCTAGCCCGAGGAACTCGCGGACCCGGTCGCGCACCGGACGTGGCACCGGCATGGTGTGGGGCACCTCCCCCGGAGGATTCGGTCAGCTTCGACCGAACCAATCATGCCCCGACCGGTCAGACCGTGACCAGTCCGTCAGACCGCCGCCAGCGCCACGGTCGGCGCCAGCCGCGCCGCCCGCACCGCCGGGTACAGCCCCGCCACCACGCCGATCGCGACGGTCGCGGCGAGCGCCCCGCCGGGGGCCCACGGCGGCACGACCGGCGGCCACCCCCGGTACACCGCGAACGCGACGGTCACCGCCGCGCCGAGCAGCACCCCGGCGATGCCGCCGAGCCCCGACAGCAGCAGCGACTCGGCCAGGAACTGCGTGCGGACCTGGCCCCGCGTCGCGCCCAGGGCCCGGCGCAGCCCGATCTCCCGGCGGCGTTCCAGCACCGACACGACCATGGTGTTGGCGACGCCGACGCCGCCGACCAGCAGCGCGACCGCGCCCAGCCCGAGCAGCAGGCCGGTGAACGCGCCCGCCGCCGCGGCCTTGGCCGCCAGCGCGTCCGACGGCCGGGACACCTCGACCTCCTGGGGGTTCTCGGGGTTGACGGTGGCGGCCAGCACCGCGCGCACGTCCTCGACGGCGTCGTCGGCGGACCGTTCGTAGATGGTCGTGGGATGGCCCTCGAACCCCAGGTACCTCTTGGCGGCCTCCCAGCCGACCAGCGCGGACCGGTCGATCTCGGGGGCGAGCTCGGCGGTGCCGAGGACGCCGAGGACGGTGAACCAGCGCCCGCCGAGCCACACCTGGGTCCCGGGACGTTCCACGCCGAGCCGCCTGGCGGCCTCCGCGCCCAGCACGACGCCGGGGTGGCGGGAGTTGGCGGCGTTCAGCCAGGTGCCGTTGCGCATGCCGACGCCCAGCGTGCGGGGCAGGTCCTCGGTCGCGGCCTGGACGGCGATCCCGCCGGTGACGGACGCGGGGATGCGGTCGGTGCGCCGGACGGTCGCCTCGACGCTCCCGGTCGCGCCGACCGCCGTGACCGGCCCGATCCGGGCGACCATGGCCGGGGCCTTCTCGGGCAGCTTGGCGTCCTCCCCGAACAGGGTGTCGCCCGGCTTGACGGTCAGCAGGTTGGTGCCGAGCCGGTCCAGCCGCCGCAGCAGGTCGGCCTCGCTGGAGGAGGAGATCCCGATGACCGCGACCATGGTGGCGATGCCGATCGCGATCCCCAGCGCCGACAGCAGCGCCCGGGTGGGGCGCGCCCGCAGGCCCGCCAGCCCGACCCGCAGCACGTCGCGCCAGGTCATCCGTGCGGGGTTCATCGCGCCCCCACCTCCGTCCGGTCGCCGGCCCGCTCGTCGGCGACGATCAGTCCGTCGCGCACCCGGACCCGGCGCGGCGCGTGCGCGGCGACCTCGCCGTCATGGGTGATGATCGCGACGGTGGTGCCGGCCGCGTGCAGGTCGTCCAGCAGCCCGAGCACCTCGGCCCCCGACGCGCTGTCGAGGTTGCCGGTGGGCTCGTCGGCCAGCAGGAGGTCGGGTTCCCCGACCACGGCCCGCGCGACGGCGACGCGCTGCTGCTCGCCGCCGGACATCTGGTGGGGCCGGTGCCCCTTGCGGTGGCCGAGGCCGACCCGCTCCAGCGCCGCCGCCGCGCGTTCCCGGCGCTCCCGCGGCGGAACGCCCGCGTACAGCAGCCCGTCGGCGACGTTGTCCAGGGCGCTGACCCCGACGGCCAGGTGGAACTGCTGGAACACGAACCCGATGTGCCGGGCCCGCAGCGCCGACAGGGCCCGGTCGCCGAGCGCCCCGCCGGTCCCGTCGGCCACGGTGTGCCCGGCGATCCGCACGACGCCCGAGGTGGGCCGGTCCAGGGTGCCCACGATGTGCAGCAGCGTGGACTTGCCCGATCCCGACGGCCCCACGATCGCGACCATCTCCCCGGCCCGCACCGCCAGGTCCACCCCGCGCAGCGCCTCGACGCCCCCGTAGCTGCGGGTCACCCCGGCCAGTTCGACGATGCCGTCCTTCATTCCGCGGGCACCCCGACCTTCATGCCCTCGCGGAGGTCGCCTCCGCTGACCTCCACCCGTCCGCCGCCGAACACGCCGGTGGTGACGGGCACGATCCGCTTGGCCGCGCCCTCGACGACCTCGACGCCGAAGCCTCCCTCGCGCAGCGCGAGCAGCGCCTCCAGCGGCACCGACAGCACGTTCCGGCGGCGTTCGCTCTCCATGGTCACGCTCACCGGGGCCTGGTCGAGGTTCCCGGTCCGCGCGTTGCGGTCGAGGGTGATCTCGACGTCGATCGTGGTGGACTGGTCCTGCTGGTCGCCGCTCTTCTCGGCGACCGTCCCGATCTCGCTGATCCGCCCCTTGACGGTCCGGCCGCCGGGCAGCTCCACGGTGACCGGCGCACCCTTGCGGGCCATCTGCTGCTTGTCGGCGTCGAGGTCGACGTGCACCTGCCGCCGCGTTCCGCTGACGGTCAGGACGGGCTGCCCGGCCCCCGTGCGGGCGCCCTCGGGGGCCTTGACGGTCTTGACCCGCACGGCGCCCGGCAGGAACACGACCTGCGCGGGCGTGACGGCGCCGGTCTCCGCCAGGCCCCGGTCGTCCTGCCACTCCCGGACGGCGTCGGCGGTGACGGCGGTGAACTCGTCGTCCACCGTCAGGTCCTCGCCGTACCCGAGCGCGGCGAGGTTCTTCTCCAGCTGCCGCACGTCGGCGCCCTCCACCCCCTCCCGGAGGGTCCGGTACATGGGGGTGGAGCCGTACATCAGCGTGACGGGCTTGCCGTCGACCTTCAGCAGGGTCCTCCCCCGCGCGATGGCGTCGCCCTTGTCCGGCGCGGCGGTCACGGTCCCCGACGCGCCGGTGCGCACCTCGCTCTCCCCGTGGTAAGTGAGGGTGCCGTCCACGCTCTCGGTGTCGACGAGGTCCCCGCGTTCCACGGCCGCGGTCCCGGTCCGCATGGGCGCCTTGGCCTGCGGTTTCTCCCCGTCCCCCGCGAACGCGAACGCGGCCCCGCCCCCGGCGACGACGACCACGGCCGCCCCCACGACCACCGCGCGCCTCACCTCATCCGCCCGGGGGCCAGGTGCTGGCACGCCTTCTGCGCCTTCTCGGCGGTCGCGGGGTTGTCGCCGCGCTTCATCCGCAGCCGCATCCCCTCCCCCGGTTTGGGGTCGGGCATGTCGACGCCGTTCTGGCGCATGCACTGCGCGAACCTGACCATCTGGTCGTGCATCTTGGGGTCGTTGATGTCCGGCATCTCCCCGCCGGCCTTGAGGATCGGCTGGCACTTCTTCATGGCCGCCTCGGTCTTCCCCTCGTCCCCCTTCCGGCTCTTGATCTGCACGCCCCGCTCGCCGCTGGGGTCGGGCATGTCGACACCGTTCTGGCGCATGCACTGGGCGAACTTCAGCCGCGCGTCCTCCGGCTTGAGCGACGGCGACGCCGAGGCCCCCTTGCCCGGCCCCCCGGCACTGGCGACCCCGTCGCCGTCCTTCTTCCCACCACAGGCGGCGACCGAGGCCAACGCCACGACCCCCACGATCAACATCCGAACTCTCATGCGTCCCTCTCCGCCGAGACGGGTGCCCCGGCGAGAGCCATGAGATCCCCGGAGGGGTTAAACCTTGATTAGCTCGTGGCCCTGCCGGGCCGGAGGGTGGTCGCCAGGGGCCAGATCAGGCTGTAGACGAGGATCTTGGTGAGCGGGTTGAGCCAGACCAGGAGCGGGGCGCCCCGGTCAGGGCCGCCGACCAGCGCCACCAGGCCGAAGATCATGCCGGCGCTCACGGCGTAGGCCAGCAGGAACCGGAGCCAGGAGGTCCAGGCGTCCACCACGGCCGCGCGGCCGTGCGGGGCGGGGCGCGGCGCCGGTGCGGCCGCGCCGAAGCGGCGGGCGAACCTGGCGTCGGCCCAGCGGACGGTGCGGTGGCCGTAGACCACGGTGAGGCCGAGGTAGGCCGCCGACAGGCCGTGCCAGACGGTCGGCTCGGCGCCGTCCCTGATGCTCAGGACGGTGGCCCCCAGCAGGACGAGGTCGGTGAGCGGCACGCACGCCAGCAGCACGCCGCCCAGCGTCCGCCGGCCGGCGGCGTAGCGCGCGGCCAGGCCGCCGGCGAGGAAGACCCAGAACAGCACATCACAGGCGAGGATGACGGAGAGGATGGCGACGGCTCCCGGTGCGGCGGCTTGATCACCGTGATTCTGCACCGCCACCGGTGCCGCCCGTATCCGCCGCCGGGACCGGACCCTCGTACTGCTTTCGTAGGACCGTCCCCCACGGTCTAGGGGTGGTCGAGGCTCAGGGTGACGCCGAAGGTGGTCGGGGTGTTCTCGGTGGTGGTCAGGGGACGGGTGATCCTGGCGGTCTCCACGCAGACGAACCCGGTGTGGCCGTCGTCGGGCACGTCGGCCATCTCGGCGGAGAGCTTCGCGCCCGGGTTCCAGGCGACGGCGTCGCTGGCGTCGTGGTGGCGCACCCCGATGGTCCGGCCGAGGACCGGGTCGCGGACGAGGGCGACGTCCTGCGGGCGGGTGTAGATGCGGTCGACGTGGCCCGGGAACGTCAGGTCGCCCCGCTGGACGCCCTCCGCGCCGTCCCGCACCTTGTCGATGTAGTGGTCGCCCAGGCCGGAGACGCTCACCTGGCCGGCGGCCCCGACGCGGAAGTAGGAGTGCAGGGCGGCGGTGCTGGTGTGGTCGCCCTCGGCCGTCAGGGTGATCTCGCACTTTCGTCCCAGGGCGAAGCGGGCCGTCAGGGTGAAGTCGTGCGGCCACAGTTCGCGTGTCCGATCGTCGCTCCGCAGGGTGAGGGTCAGGTGGACGGCCTCGGCGGTCTCCTCGTGGGCGTCGAGCGTCCACGTGGTGATCCGGGCGAAGCCGTGGGACGGGCTGCTCACCGGGCCGAACCACGGCCAGCAGATCGGGACGCCGCCGCGCACGGCCTTCCCCGCGTGGAACGCGGAGGCGCCGCTCAGCCACAGCACGGGCTGCTCGCCCGCCGGCTGCCACGCGATGAGCTGGGCCCCCTGCAGGGTGAGGGCGGCTCTCGCCTCGGGGTGCTCGACCACGACCACCGGCAGGTCCGCCAGGCGGCGCAGGGTGAGGGAGGAGGACAGGCGCTCAAGGACCGGCAGGGAGAAGGCGTCCACGGTGTTTTCGGTCATCCGATGATTCTCCGCAGTCGGACGGGTCCGCGTCGAGCGAGGGTGGCGCGGCGTGGTGCAGAACTGCCAACTCCGGCGCCGTTCTCATGGTGATCAGTGCCGAAATTCACGGGGTTCGACGGTGGTTCGGCACGCGAGCTGGGCTGGTCCTCCCGGGGCGGGCCGACGGGGGGTTGCCGGGGGCCTGAACGCTGGCTTACCGTGTTCTCAATTTATAGGAAACCTTACTAATAGTTTCCGCTCGCGACTGACTCGGGGTTCGGGGGAGCACCACCGGTTTTCCCTACGCGCCACTGGAGTGGGTTTGCGCCGCCATCTCGCCCTCGCCCTTCTCGCCGTCCTGCTGTCCGCCCTCCTCGCGCCGGCCGGCGCCCGCGCCGACGCCGCGCCGACCGCGACGTTCACCAAGCCCACCGACTGGGGTTCGGGCTGGGAGGGCCGGTTCACCCTCACCAACGGGTCCGCCACCGCGATCAACGGCTGGCGGATCGAGTTCACCCTCCCGGCCGGGACCACCCTGGGCTCCTCCTGGGACGCCCAGCTCACCTCCGCCCCGCCCCGGTACACCTTCCGCAACCAGGGCTACAACGGCACGATCCCGCCCGGCGGCTCGGTCACGTTCGGGTTCCTGGGGAACGGGCCGGGCAGCCCGCAGGACTGCACCTTCAACGGCGCCCCCTGCACGGGTGCGCCCGGAGGGCTCGGCGCTCCCGGCGCTCCCACGGTCACCGCGCGGACGGACGCGTCGCTGACGCTGTCATGGACGGCGGGCAGCGGCTCCCCCAGCGGGTACCGCGTCTACGAGGGCTCCACGCTCCGGGCCACCGTCGGCGGCACCACCGCCACCCTGTCCGGGCTCGCGAAGTGCTCGACCCACACCTACACCGTCCGGGCCTACGACGCCGACGGCGAGTCCCCCGCAAGCACGGCCGTCACCGGCACCACCTCCGGCTGCGCGACCGGGCCGCTGCCCAGGCACTTCCTCACCGGCTACTGGCACAACTTCGAGAACGCCGCCCGCGAGCTGCGGTTGTCGGAGGTGCCGAACGAGTACGACCTGGTCGCCGTGTCGTTCGGCGAGGCCACCGCCAGGGCGGGCGAGGTCTCCTTCCGCGTCGACCCCGGCCTGTCGACCGCGCTCGGCGGCTACACCGACGCCCGGTTCAAGGCCGACGTGGCCGCGCTCAAGGCCAGGGGCAAGAAGGTCATCCTGTCGGTCGGCGGGGAGAAGGGCGCCATCCGGGTCGCCGACGCCGCCGCCGCGACGGCGTTCTCCACCAGCGTCCACGCGCTGATGGACGAGTACGGCTTCGACGGCGTCGACATCGACCTGGAGAACGGCCTCAACCCCACGTACATGGAACAGGCCCTGCGCCAGCTCCACGCCAGGACCGGGACCGGCCTCATCATCACGATGGCGCCGCAGACGATCGACATGCAGTCCACCGGCGGGTCCTACTTCCAGCTCGCGCTGAAGATCAAGGACATCCTCACCGTCGTCCACATGCAGTACTACAACTCCGGCGCGATGCTCGGCTGCGACCAGAAGGTGTACTCCCAGGGCAGCGTCGACTTCATGACCGCGCTGGCCTGCGTCCAGCTGGAGAACGGTCTGCGCCCCGACCAGGTGGCGCTGGGACTGCCCGCCGGGCCCGGGGCCGCCGGAGGCGGCGTCGTCGCGCCGTCGCTGGTCAACAACGCGCTGGACTGCCTGGCCAAGGGCACCTCGTGCGGCTCCTTCAAGCCCGCGCGCACCTATCCCGACATCCGCGGGGCGATGACGTGGTCCATCAACTGGGACGTCACCAACGGCGGCGGGTTCGCCCGCGCCGTCCGCCCGCACCTGGACACCCTGCCGTAGAGGAGCCGGTCATGCGCAGAATCTGGGTCCTGGCGGTCCTGGTCGCCGGGCTGCTGGTGGCGACCGGCCCGGCGCACGCGGAGAACGTGCTGTCCAACGGCGGGTTCGAGACCGGGTCGCTGTCCGGGTGGAGCTGCTCGGGCGGGTCGGTGGTGTCCTCGCCGGTGCGCACCGGATCGCACGCCCTCGCCGGAGGCGTCACCTCCGGCGACAACGCCAAGTGCACGCAGACGGTGAACGTGAAGCCCGGCACCGCCTACACGCTGTCGGCGTGGGTGCGCGGCAACTACGTCTACCTGGGCGTGACCGGCGGCTCGTCCACCTGGACGCCGTCGGCCGCCTCCTACACCAAGCTCACGCTCTCCTTCACCACCGCCGCCAACCAGACCTCGGCGCAGGTGTTCCTGCACGGCTGGTACGGCGCGGGCACCTACCACGCCGACGACGTCGAGCTGGACGGCCCCGGCGGCGGCCCCCAGCCGGGCGTCCCCGGCAAGCCCGGCACACCCCGCGCCACCACCGTCACCGACGACTCGGTCGCGTTGGCCTGGACGGCCGCGACCGGGACCGTGACCGGCTACCGCGTGTACGAGGGCTCCGGCGTCAAGGCCACGGTCACCGGCGCCAACGCCACGTTGTCGGGCCTGGCGGCGTGCAGCACCCACACCTACGCCGTCGCCGCCTACAACGACGCGGGCGAGTCGCCCAGGTCCGAACCCCTCACCGTCACCACCACCGGCTGCACCGACAGCGGCCTGCCCAAGCACGCCCTCATCGGCTACCTGCACGCCAGCTTCGCCAACGGCTCGGGCTACGTGCGGATGGCCGACGTTCCCCCGGCCTGGGACATCATCAACCTGGCGTTCGGCGAACCCACCTCGCCGACCTCCGGCGACATCCGCTTCGCGCCGTGCCCGGCGAGCGAGTGCCCGAACGTGGAGAGCGAGGCCGACCTCATCGCCGCGATCCGCGCCAAGCAGGCCCAGGGCAAGAAGGTCCTGATCTCGATCGGCGGCCAGAACGGGCAGGTGCGGCTCACCACCGCGGCCGCGCGCGACGCGTTCGTCCGGTCCGTCTCGTCGATCATCGACCGGTACGGGCTGGACGGCCTGGACGTGGACTTCGAGGGCCACTCGCTGTCGCTGGACCCCGGCGACACCGACTTCCGCAACCCCACCACCCCCGTCGTCGTCAACCTGATCTCGGCGTTGAGGACGCTCAAGGCCAGATACGGCGCGAAGTTCGTGCTGACGATGGCGCCCGAGACGTTCTTCGTCCAGGTCGGGCACCAGTTCTACGGCGGCGCCGGGGGCGGCGACCCGCGCACCGGCGCGTACCTGCCGGTGATCCACGCGATGCGCGACGCCCTGACGGTGCTGCACGTCCAGGACTACAACTCCGGCCCGGTGATGGGGCTGGACGGCCAGTACCACCAGATGGGCGGCGCGGACTTCCACATCGCGATGACCGACATGGTGAAGGCCGGGTTCCCGGTGGCGAACACCGGGCACACGTTCCCCGGCCTGCGCCCCGAGCAGATCGCGTTCGGCCTGCCCGCCGCCGTCAGCGCGGGCAACGGCCACACCCCGCCCGCGCAGGTGCACCAGGCCCTCAACTGCCTGGTCAAGGGACAGCAGTGCGGCTCCTACACCCTGCGCGGCGGCCCCTCCCCCGCGCTGCGCGGCCTGATGACCTGGTCCATCAACTGGGACCGCTACCACGGCTGGGAGTTCATGAACAGCCACGAGCCGTTCCTCAACGCCCTCCCCTGACCCCCGCCTCGCTCCCCCGAAGTAGGTGTTCGGCATGCGCCGACTGATCGGAGTCCTGCTCACCCTCGTCGTCGTCACGTCCCTCGCCACCGCTCCCGCCCGGGCCGCCGACCGGCTCACCGCCGTGTTCTCGCTGTCCGGCACCACCGGCAAGTACGTGGTCGGCAACCCCGGCACCGCCGCCGTCAGCGGCTGGACGCTCGTGTTCGAGCTGCCCGCCGGGGTGACCGCGGGCAACGCCCAGCACGCCGCCCTCACCCAGAACGGGACGCGGGTCACCCTCACCCCGGCCCACTACATCGACACCGTCCGCGCGGGCGGCAGCACCGAGCCCTACAGCCCGACGTTCTCGCTGAGCTCGGCCGTCCAGCCCACCAAGTGCACGCTGAACGGCGCCAACTGCGACGGCACCGGCGAACCGCCGCCCTCCTCGGCCGGGGTCACCGCCACCTACTCGGTCAGCGGCACGCGCGCCAGGTTCGTGGTCTCCAACAAGACCACCGCCGCGCTCAACGGCTGGTCGATCGTGTTCGACCTGCCCGACGGGGTCACCGCCTCCCAGGCCGACCACGGCTCCCTCACCCAGAGCGGACGCACCGTCACCCTCACGCCCGCCCACTACAACACCACCGTCGGCGCGGGAAGGACCACCGAGCCCTACAGCCCGACGTTCACCGTCAGCCGTTCCGGAGCCGAGCCCACGAGCTGCCGCGTCAACGACGCCAACTGCGACGGCTCCGCCGACAGGGCCCCCGGCGCGCCCACCGACCTGCGCTCCCCCGTGAAGACGACCAGAACGGTGTCCCTGACCTGGACCGCGGCCACCCCCGGCAGCCTCCCCGTCACCGCCTACGAGGTCTACAACGGTTCCGCCCTGGCCACCACCGTGCCCGAGACCGGCGCCACCGTCACCGGCCTGTCCCCGAACACCGAGTACACGTTCACGGTGAAGGCCCGCGACCGCAAGGGCGCCCTCTCCCCCGCCAGCGAACCCCTCAGGGTCAGGACCAACGACCCGGCCGACGACGCCCAGGCGCCCTCGGTCCCCGGCGGCCTGCGCGTCACCGGCAAGGACGCCTCCAGCGTCAAGCTCGCCTGGAACGCCTCCACCGACAACACCGGCGTGGCCAACTACGACGTCCTGCTGGACGGCAAGGTCGCCGCCACCGTCACCGGCACCACCGCGACGGTCGCGGGGCTGTCGCCCTCCACCGCCTACTCGTTCGCCGTCCGGGCCCGCGACCTGTACGACAACCTCTCGGCCGCCTCCCCGGCGGTCAGGGTGACCACCGACGACATCGTCACCGGCCACGCCCGCGTCGGATACTTCGTCCAGTGGGGCATCTACGGCCGCCAGTACTTCGTCCGCAACCTCGACACCACCGGGAACGCCGCCCGGCTGACCCACATCAACTACGCGTTCGGCAACATCCACCCGACCGAGCTGACCTGTCTCCAGGGCGTCACCAAGGGAACGACCTCCGACCCGCAGGATCCGAACCAGGGTGACGGGGCCGGGGACGCCGAGGCCGACTACGGGCGGCCGTTCAGCGCCGCCCAGTCGGTGGACGGGCAGGCCGACACCGGCTGGGAGAAGCTGCGCGGCAACTTCAACCAGCTCAGGAAGCTCAAGGCCAAGCACCCGCACCTGAAGGTGCTGATCTCCCTGGGCGGCTGGACCTACTCCAAGTACTTCTCCGACGTGGCCGCCACCGACGCCGCCCGCAAGAAGTTCGTCAGCTCCTGCATCGACGTCTACATCAAGGGCAACCTGCCGGTCTACAACGGCGCGGGCGGGCCGGGCTCGGCCGCCGGGGTCTTCGACGGCATCGACCTCGACTGGGAGTGGCCCGGCGCCGAGGGCCACCCGGGCAACCACGTCGGCCCGAACGACAAGGCCAACAACACCCTGCTGATCGCCGAGTTCCGCCGCCAGCTCGACGCGCTGACCAGGGAGACCGGCAGGCGCTACCAGCTCACCGCGTTCACCCCCGCCGACCCGGCGAAGATCGCCGCCGGCTGGGACCTGCCCCGGGTCGCCGAGCACCTGGACATCTTCAACGTCCAGGGCTACGACTTCCACGGCGCGGGCAGCGACAACTCCTGGGAGCCGAACCGCACCGGCCACCAGGGCAACCTGCACGCCGACGCCGACGACCCCTACCCGTTCCACTTCAGCGTCGAGAGCGCCGTGCGGACCTACCTGGACGCCGGCGTCCACCCCCGCAAGATCACCATCGGGCTGGCCTACTACGGGCGCGGCTGGCAGAACGTGGCCGACGGCGGCAGACGCGGCGAATGGCAGAGCGCGCGCGGCGCGGCCCCCGGCCAGTTCGCCGAGGAAGCCGGAACGCGCGGCTACGCCAACCTGCTGTCCGGCGTGCCCGGCTGCACGGTGGCGCACGACGAGCAGGCCGTCGCCACCTTCTGCTTCACCGGCGACAACGGCCAGTGGTGGAGCTTCGACGACCCCTGGTCGATCGGGAAGAAGACCGCCTGGCTGCGGAGCAAGGGCCTGCTCGGCGCCATGATCTGGGAGATGTCGGGCGACCCCGGCGTCCTCACCAGGGCCCTGGACGACGGGCTGCGGTAGCCCTCCCCGCGCGGGGCCGGTGCCAACCCGCCCACTCCCCGGCACCGGCCCCGTCCCCCTCGGCCATGGCCGAGGAGGACGGCGCCGCGGAGGTCACCGGGTCCTATCCCCGGCGCGGCTCGTAGGCGCGGGGCAGCCTCAGGTGGTTGGCGGCCATGACCCGGCGCAGGCGGTCGGGGTAGTCGGTGATGAGGCCGTCCACGCCGTCGTCGATGAGCTTCTGCATGGTGGGCTCGTCGTTCACGGTCCAGGGGATGACCTTCAGGCCCAGGCGGTGGGCGTCGGCGACCATCCTCCGCGTCACGTAGGGGCGGTAGCCGGGGTCGGTGACCTTGCCGTTCTGCGGGAAGCCGTGGACGGGCGAGAACGCGTCGGCCCCGAAGCCGCGGACCGCCTTCAGCGGGTCGCCGCCGAAGTCGTCGATGTCCAGGCCGCCGAGCCAGGGCGACGCGCCCGGCTGGCCGGTCTGCAGGAAGTCGTAGTTGGTGAGGGCGACCAGGGGCAGGCGCGGCTCCACCCGGCGCATCAGCATGAGCGCGCCCCAGTCGAAACTCTGGATCGTCACCTGGCGCAGCAGCCGGGCGCGGCGGACCTCCCCGGCCGTGACGCGGACGAACTGCTCGCGCGGCGCGGTCTCGTGCGGCGCCCCGGCCTCGACCTTGGTCTCGACGTTGAGCCTCACCCCGTACGCCCGGTACCGGTGGACCAGCCCGAACACCTCGCGCAGCAGCGGCATCCGCGCGCCCGGCGCCGCCCTCTGCCCGGGGTACTCGGCCAGCGTCTGCGAGCCGCAGTCCATCGTGCGCACCTGCGCCAGCGTCAGGGTGTTGATGTACTTGCCGACGTAGGGGAACTCGGGGTCGCCCGGCGTGGCCGGGGCGGTGTCCCGGCACTTGCGCGGATTGATCCGGCGGTCGTGGGTGACCACGGCCTGCCGGTCCTCGGTGATCTGCACGTCGAGCTCCAGCGTGCTGACGCCGAGCTCCAGCGCGTTGGCGAACGCGGGCAGGGTGCTCTCCACCACCAGCCCGAGCCCGCCCCGGTGCGCCTGGAGGTCGAAGGAACGCCGGTGCGCCGCGCTCGCCCCGTCCGCCGCGTGCGCCGGGACCGCCGCCATGACGGCCGTTCCCGCGAGCGCCGCGGCGACGGCCTGACGCCATCCGCTCATGAGGGGTACCCGCCCTTCCGTGATCGTTGCCCGGGCCACGATCCCGGCGGAAGGTGAGCCGCGGGCGAACCTCACGTGATCGTCCCCGGAACGGCCGCCGGACGCCGAGGGCGGAACGGCCTTCGGCCGCTTCCGGCCGCCGGGGCGTCAGGCCGCGCCGGAGTACAGGGCCGCCAGGAAGCGGACCAGCAGCGCCTCGCGGGTCTCGGGGGGCAGGGCGTCCAGGATCGCGTTGACGACGGCCATCTCCGGGTCGCCGCCGCCCGCCGGGTCCACGCCGACACCGGCGAGCAGCGCGGCGAAGTCGGCGTCGCCCATGGCGTCCAGGTCCATGGTGGCCAGCGCGTCGACCAGGTCGGCCGGGACGTCGGGCGGCCCGGCGGCGCGGGCGGCCGCGGCGGCGCCGGCCAGGGCCTCCAGCAGCGCGTCGATGTCGGTGACGCCGGTGAGGGTGAAGTGGAGGCTGGCGGGGACGCCCCGGTGGCTCGGCTGCGCCTGGAAGAACCAGCCCCGGGCGCGCGCCTGGTCGGCCAGCACGAACACGTCCAGCGCGGGGTCGTCGGAGGCGACGGCGACCAGCGGCACGGCGGGCTCGCCCAGCACGCGCAGCCCGGGGATGCCCGCCACCCCCGCGACCAGCGCGTCGGCGCAGCGCATCGCGGTCGCGGCCAGGTCCCGGTACCCCCGCGCGCCGACCGCGTTGAGGGTCGCCCAGGCCGCGGCCAGCGGGCCCGCGCTGCGGCTGCTCTGGACGGTCGCGTTGATGACGGGGTAGCCGGGCCACTCCGCCGAGGCGAAGTAGGCGTGCCGCCGCAGCGCCTCGTCGGCGTAGAGGACGACCGAGGCGCCCTTGGGGGCGTAGCCGTACTTGTGCAGGTCGCAGGAGATCGAGGTGACGCCGGGCACCGACAGGTCGAACGGCGGCACCGCGCGTCCGGTCTCGCGCAGCCACGGCAGGACCCAGCCGCCGACGCAGGCGTCCACATGGCACGGGACGCCGGCCTCGGCGGCGACGGCGGCGATCTCCGGGACCGGGTCGATGACGCCCTGGGGGTAGGACGGGGCCGAGGCGACGACCAGCGCGGTCCGGGGCGTCAGGGCGGCGCGCACCGCCTCCGGGCCCGCCCGGAACGTCACCGGGTCGACCGGGACGGGCACGGTCTCCAGGCCCAGGTAGTGCGCGGCCTTGTGGAACGCCGGGTGCGCCGTCACCGGCAGGACGAGCTGGGGCCTGCCGTCCACCGGGCGGACGTCGCGGGCGGACTTGACCGCCAGCATGATCGATTCGGTGCCGCCGCTGGTGAAGATGCCGGGGGTGGCCGGTCCGCCGCCCAGGCGTTCGGCGACGGCGGCGACGACCCGCCGTTCCAGCGCGACGATGCTGGGGAAGGCCGTGGGGTCCAGGCAGTTGACCTCCAGCATCTCCAGCTGGGCGGCGGCGGCCAGGTCGTGCACGGCGGCCCGCCCGGTGTCGTAGACGTAGGCGGTGACCCGGCCGCCGCGCACGGGCAGGTCCGCCTCGCGCAGGCGGGCCAGGTCGGCGAGGACGTCCGCGGCGGGGCGCCCCTGTTCGGGCAGCGCGTGTTCAGGTGGCATGGCGGCGGTGCTCTCCCGTGGGTCGGTGGGCGGCGAGGCGGCGGTAGGCCAGCAGCGGGGGAACGCTCAGCAGCAGGAGCGCGGCGGGCACGAGGGTGAACCCGGCGGTGAGACCGGCCAGGGCCGTGTCCGGCTGCCGCACGGGGGTGTCCAGGTCGGAGGAGCGGAACGACGTCACCGCCAGGACCAGCGCGAACACGCCGGGCCCGAGGGCCATCGCGCCGGTCTCGGCGGCCGTCCACAGCCCGGTGAACGCGCCGGACTGCGCGTGCCCGGTGCGGGCGGCGTCGGCGTGCACGGTCTCGGGCAGCAGCGACAGCGGCAGCAGCTGGACCGCCGCGTAGCAGACGCCGACCAGCGCGGTCAGCGCCAGCACCGGGACGACGGCCCCGGCGGTGACGGCGGGCCACAGCGCGGCGTCCGCCGCGGCGAACGCCGCCACCGCCGCCAGGTAGCAGCGGACCTGGCCGTGGCGGCGCGCCAGCATCCGCCACAGCGGGACGGCGACCGCGCTCGGCCCGACCAGGCACACGAACATCACCGAGGTCAGGCCGGGATCGTCCAGCCGGTAGGCCGCCGCGTAGGGCGCGCCGGCCAGCATGACCGCCACGGCCAGCGACTGCGCGGTGAACGCGCCGAGCAGCGCGAAGAACGGGCGGTTGCCGCGGGCGGTGCGCCACGCGGCGGCCGGGCCGAGCGGCCGCGGTCCCGGCCGCGACGGGATCCAGCGGGTGGCCAGCGCGGCGGCGGCCATCGCCGCGCCCATGACGAGGCCGACGACCACGCCCATCAGCGCGTATCCGGCGCGTCCTCCCCCGGCGGCGGCCGCCAGGGCGGGCGCCAGGCCGCCCGCCAGCAGGATGCCGGCGGTCAGGCAGACGACGCGCCACGCCATCGCGCGGCCGCGCTCGCCCGGCTCGTCGGAGATCTCGGCGGGCAGCGCCACGTACGGCACCTGGAAGCACGCGAACGCGGTCGCCGCCAGCAGGAACGTCACCCCCGCCCAGCCCGCCGCGAACCCCGGCGCGTCGACCGGGACGGCGAACATGGCGGCGAACGGCACCGGCAGCGCCACGGCCCCGGCCAGCAGCAGCCGGGTGCGCCGCCCGGTCCGCACCGCCTCCCGGTCGCTGACCGCGCCGACCAGCGGGTTCAGCAGCACGTCCCACGCCTTGGGCACGACGAGCACGGCGCCCGCGACGGCGGCGGAGACCCCCATGACGTCGGTGAGGTAGTAGAGGAGCAGCAGGCCGGGGACGGTCGAGAACACGCCGGTGCCGACCGAGCCGACGCCGTACCCCAGCAGCCGGCGGCGCGGCAGGGCCGCCGTCGCCCCGCCCGCCGTCACTCCACCGCCCCGTCCAGCCGCAGCCCGGCGGCGACCATGCGGCGCAGGTGGGAACGGAACCGGACCAGCGCGGCGGGGTCGTCGATCCGGCGCCGCCGCCCCGCGGCGTCCAGGACGCCGCCGCGGCAGAAGCCGTGGGTGCACCAGATGACGCTCCACACGACGTACTCCACGTCCACCTCGCCGCCGACCACCCCGCCGACCGCCTCGGTGACCAGGTCCATCAGGGACCGCACGTAGCGGCCCTCCAGGTCGGCGATGTCGGCGGCGTCCGACAGCCAGCGGCGCATCCACAGCGCGGGGATCTCGGGGTGGGCGACGCAGAAGTCGATGTAGCGGTCCAGGAGCCGCAGCACGCCGTCGGCGTCGGGGGTCAGCTCGGCGACGGCCGCCTCCAGCGCGGAGCGCTCCCGCTGGTGGGCGCGTTCCATGACGGCCAGGTACAGGTCGCGCTTGCCGCCCACGTGGTAGGCGACGGTGGCGATGTTGAGCCCGGCGGCCTCGGCGATCAGGCGGGTGGAGGCCCCGTCGTACCCCAGGTCGGCGAACAGCCGGGTGGCCGCGTCGAGGATGCGCTCGCGGCCGGAGTCGCTGGTCATGAAGGAACGCTAGAACGCCGTTCGATCATCCGTCAATCGTTTGATGGAGAAGATCGAAAACACTGTCCGGAGGCGTCGGCTCCGGCGTGGAACGGGTGTCAGCCGCTCAGGTACAGGTGGCCGTCGGTCACCTCGGCCATGCGCAGGGCCATGCGCAGGATGTTCATCCGGGTCAGCAGGTGGTCCAGCAGAGGGGTCTCGTAGTGGCGCCTCCCGGCGATGACCGGGATCACCCCGTCGTCGGGGACCGAGGTCTGCCAGTCGCGGGCCAGGGCGTTCAGCTCCTCGGCGAACGCCGCCAGCTCGTGGTGCCCCACCGTCAGCTCCCCGTCGGACAGGCGCGCCAGGAGGGGCAGGCCGAGGCGTTCGGCGGGCTCCACCCAGTGGCGCATCACCGTGCCGTGGGCTCCCAGCGGATGCTCGTAAAGCTCTGTCTCCCGTTGGCCGGGGCCGCGGGGAGTGCCGTGAACAGCCAGGTCGAACGACATGCCGGACAGGCTAGGGCGTGCCGGAATCCGGGCGCGACGCGTTTTCCGGGCGGGAGGGGGCCGACGCGTCGCGGCGCGTGCGCGCGTGGAGCAGGCGTGTGCGCAGGACGGCCATCGCGCCGACGCGGTTGCGGTGGGTCGTTCCCTGGTCCTCGCAGACCACGACGGTCCCCGTGGGCAGGTGGGTGATCCGCACGGTGCGGTTCCCCCCGGGGTCCGGCACGCCGCAGCCGCGCAGCCGGAGGAACTCCTCGACCCGCACGTCCTCGTCCGGGACGCGGACGGGATCGAAGGACAGCGCCATCGGCAGCACCTCCACCCGCACCCCCGGACCGGACGGGCGGGAGCCGTCCTCGCCCGCCAGCCACCCGAACGCGCCGGGCCCGCCGATCCGCATCGTCACGGAGCGGACGGCCCACTCCCCCATCCCCCGGTCGTAGGTGCGCGCCGGTCGGCCCGCCCGTCTCGCGCGTTCCAGGTAGTCCTGCCAGAGCTCGTACGCCCGGCGCTCGCTCTCGCCGGGGTCCGCCGTGACGGTCACGAGCGCCTCGCGTTCGGCGTACTCGCCGGGCGCCTCGCCGGGCAGGGCGCGGAGGCGTTCCTCCAGCGCCGCCAGCTCCGCGCGGCACTCGGCCGCCAGCGCCTCGCCCTCGGCCAGCTCCAGCAGCTCGGTGAGCTCGGCCCTCTCCGCGCGCAGCCCGTCGAACTCGTCCAGGAGCGCCCGGACGCGCCGCAGCCGGAACGCGACGATCTCGGCGGCGCTTCAATGCGCGGGATCGGACAGCAATCCCGCCAGCCGGGCGGCCTCCGCGCGCAGAAGTCCGTCGTCCATGCCCCCACCCTAGAAGGTCGTTCGCGCCACCCGCGTGAACGGGCCGGGGAACGGAACTCTTAGCAGCCAAGGAACAATCGCCCGTCCGGTTTGGTGGCCCGGATGCGTGGCGGCGGGCTGGAGCGCGCTCCATGATCCTCCCCATGAAGCCCCTCCCCCGCCTCGCACTGGCCGCCCTGCCGCTCCTCGCCCTGCCCGGCGCCCCTCCCCTGCCCGCCCGGGCGGACGCGCCCCCGCCCCCCGGCACCCACACCCGCACCATCGCCATGGGCCGGTGGCAACGTCCCTACCTGCTGCACGTCCCCGAGGGCCGTCCGGCGCGGGGGCGGCTTCCGCTGGTGGTCGCGCTGCACGGCGGGCTCAACGACGCCGCGTACCTGACACGGCAGAGCCGCCTGAACGACCAGGCCGACCGGCACGGATTCGCCGTGGCCTATCCCAACGGGCTGCTGGGCACCTGGAACGCGGGCGGCTGCTGCTCGGTCGCGCGCGTGGCCGGGGTGGACGACGTCGGCTACCTCGACCGGCTCCTCGACACGCTCGTCCGGGAGGGGCTGGCCGACCCGCGCCGGGTGTACCTGACCGGGTTCTCCAACGGCGGCGGCATGGCCTACCGGTACGCCTGCGAGCGCCCCGGGCGCGTCGCCGCCGTCGGCGTGGTGTCCGGGTCGCTGGCCAGCCACTGCCGTCCGCGTGAGCGGGTGTCGGTGCTGGCCTTCCACGGCACCGCCGACTTCTCGGTCCCCTACCACGGCGGCGGCAACCTCGACTTCGACGTCAGGGTCCCGTTCCTGCCGGTGCGGTGGGTCATGGACATCTGGCGGCGGCTCAACGGCCTGCCCGCGCTGGCGCGCCCCTACCTGGACCGGGGGCGCACCCGCTGCCGGACCACCGGCCGTGGCCCGGACGGGACCGAGGTCGCGCTGTGCACCGTGGACGGCGGCGGCCACGAGTGGCCCACGGCCACCGGCCGGGCGGGTGTCGACGGCAGCGCCGTCCTGTGGCGCTTCTTCCGCGCCCACCCCCGGCCGCCCGCCGCGCCCGGCGGCTGAGCGGCCGCGCGGCCCCGCATGATCGTGGAGGGGTCGCCGGCGGTCTCTGGAGTCCGGTGACAAAACCCGGCGGGCGGTTTCGCCGTCGCGCCCAGAGACCGCCGGGGCGGGCGTCACGATAATTCGTGCGGTGCCCGATCCCCCTTCGCACCCCGAGGACGCCCGGCTCGTCGACGCGTTGCGGGCGCGGCGGCCCGAGGCCGTCGGACAGGTCTACAACGTGCACGGGCCGCCGTTGATCGGTTACGCCGACGCGCTGCTCGGCGACCGGGACGCGGCGGTGGAGGCCGTGCGGGCCGCGCTGCTGCGGGCCGGCGCCGCGCCGCGGGCCGTTCCCGAAGCCGGTGAGCTGCGCGAATGGCTGCACGACCTGGTCCGGCGCGAGTCGCTCGAACGCGTCCTCGGCGGCGCGCCCCCTCCCCCGCCGCCTCCGCCCGTGGCTCCGGTGGACGCACCCACGCTGGCCGACCTCGCCGGGCCCGGCCCGGAGCCGCCGCACCCCGGGCCCGCTCGGCGCGGACGGCGACGTCTGGGGCTGGTCGGCGCGGCCGCGGCCGCGGCGCTGGTGACGTGCGCCGCGTTCCTGCTGCTTTTCGACGCGTCCGCGCCCCGGCGGCCACCGGCCGGGGACAGGGCCCTGACGCCGCCGACACCGGTCGTCACCACGCCCGCGCCCTCCCCCACCGCGACGGCCTCCCCCTCGGCCTCCCTGGCTCCCAAGCCCTCGGCCATCCCCTCGAAGCGGCCGGGCAGGCCCCGCGACGAGCGGCGCCGCGCCCCGCGCGGACGGCTCGCGGTCGGCGACGCCGGATGCCGGGGGATCGGGGTCGCGGGCCTGCCCCGCACCTGCCGGATCACGCTCACCGCGCGCGGCGGGCCCGTCCGCTGGTCCGTCTCCTCGGTGTCGGGGCGGGTCTCCGCCTCCGGCGGCGGGCGGCTGGGCGGCGGCGACTCCGCGTCCGTGCGCGTCACCGTATGGCCCTCGGTCCGCTGCTACGTCGGCGGCCGGGGCTCCGGCGCCGTGCGGTTCTCCCCCGGCGGGACCGCCCGGATCTCCTACACCTGCTGGCGGCGCTGACATGCTGGCATCCTGTTCCGCATGGGTGTGCGTGATCAGTGGCGGGAGAGCCGGGAGCGGGCGGCGGCCGAGGCCGAGGAGAGGAGACGGCTGGAAGGCCAGGCCGAGGGCGTCTACCTGTCGACGCTGCCGACGGGCCCGCACGCCTTCGAGGAGATCGGCGTCATGTGGGGCGAACGCGCCGACGAGCCGGACGCCGCCCTGCGGGAGCTGCGGCTGACCGCTTTGGGCCAGGACTGCGACGGCGTGCTCGGCGTCGGGCTCTGCGGGGTCACCGAGCCCGATCCGTACAACAGCCATTTCACCCGCGGGCGCTTCGTCGCCTACGGCACCGGGGTCCGCTGGATCGACGGCTGACGTCCCGCCTTACCTCCGTTTAACGCCCCCACCGCCATGCTCACGCCCATGCGGGTGCTGGTGGTTGAGGATGAACGGGTGCTGGCCGACGCCATCGCCGAGGGACTGCGCGAGGAGGCGATGGCGGTCGACGTCGTCTACGACGGGGACGCGGCGCTGGAGCGGGCCTCCCACACCGGCTACGACGTGATCGTGCTGGACCGGGACCTGCCGGTCGTGCACGGCGACGAGGTGTGCCGGGAGCTGGCCGCCCGGAGCGAGCCCGGACGGATCCTGATGCTGACGGCCGCCGGGGACGTCAGCGACCGGGTGGACGGGCTGGCGCTGGGCGCCGACGACTACCTGCCCAAGCCGTTCGTGTTCGGGGAGCTGGTGGCGCGGGTGCGGGCGCTCGGGCGGCGGTCCCGGCCCCCGGTGCCGCCGGTGCTGGAGCGCTCCGGGATCCGCCTGGACCCGCACCGCCGGACCGTGACGCGCGACGGGGCCGAGGTGCGGCTCACCCGCAAGGAGTTCGCGGTGCTGGAGGAGCTGCTGCGCGCCGAGGGCGGGGTCGTCAGCGCCGAACGCCTCCTGGAACGCGCCTGGGACGAGCATCTGGACCCGTTCAGCAACATCGTCCGGGTGACGATGGCGACGCTGCGCCGCAAGCTCGGCGAGCCACCGGTGATCGAGACCGTCACCGGGGCGGGGTACCGGCTGTGACGCGGCCGACGGTGAACCGGCTGAGCGTGCGGACCCGGCTGACCCTGGTCTACGGGTCGCTGTTCCTGGCCACCGCCGGCGTGCTCGTCGCGGTGACGTACCTGCTGACCAGGCGGACGCTGGACAAGCATTTCGCGCCGAAGGCGGTCCGGATCAGCGCCCGGGAGATCGGGCCGCTGCCCCCGACCCCCGAGCAGGTGGAGGTCCTGCGGGAACAGGCCGAGCAGCAGATCGCCGAGCAGAAGGCCCAGGCGCTCCAGCAGATCCTGCACAGCTCGCTGGCGGTGATGGTGGTGCTCTGCCTGTCGGCCCTGCTGATCGGATACCTCGTCGCGGGGCGGCTGCTGCGGCCGCTGCACACCGTGACCGCCACCGCGCGGCGGCTGTCGGAGAGCACCCTGCACGAGCGGATCGCGCTGGACGGCCCGCAGGACGAGATCAAGGACCTGGCCGACACGTTCGACCGGATGCTGGACCGGCTGCACCGGGCGTTCGACGCGCAGCGCCGGTTCGTCGCCAACGCCTCGCACGAGCTGCGCACCCCCCTGACGATCAACCGGACGGTGCTGGAGGTCGCGCTGGCCAGCTCCAAGAACCCGCCCGAGACCAAGGCCCTGGCGGACGTGCTGCTGGGCAACACCGCCCGCCACGAACGCCTCATCGAGGGCCTGCTGCTGCTCGCCCGCTCCGAGCGCGAGCCGCGGGACGTGACCGACACCGCCCTGCCCGACGTCGCCCGCAGCGCCCTCGACCAGGTCGAGCACCTGGCCGACGGCGTGGAGGTGAGCACGCGGCTGGGCGAGGCCACCGTCTTGGGCGACCCGGTGCTGCTGGAGCGCTGCGCCGTCAACCTGCTGGAGAACGCCCTCAAGTACAACCTGCCCGAGGACGGGCGCGTCTGGCTGTCCACCGGCCGGGAGAACGGCGCGGCCGTGCTGCGCGTGGCCAACACCGGGCGGCCCGTGCCCGCCTACGAGATCGGGACGCTCTTCGAGCCGTTCCGGCGGCTGCGCGGCGACCGGGTCCGGTCCGCCGAGGGCGCGGGATTGGGCCTGTCGATCGTGCGGGCGGTCGCGCACGCGCACGGCGGGACGGTCGAGGCGGTCCCGCGCGCCGACGGCGGCCTGGAGGTCACCGTCCGTCTGCCCGCGCGGTGAGCAGCCGGGGCACGATCTTGCCGACGGCGTTGCGCGGCAGCTCGGCCAGGAAGTGGACGTCGCGGGGCACCGCGTGGCGGGCCAGGGCCGCCTGGACGTGGGCGCGGACGGTGTCGGCGTCCAGGTCCGCGCCGGGGCGCGGCACGACGAACGCCGCCGGGCGCTGCCCCCACGCGGGGTCGGGGACGCCGACCACCGCGACCTCGTGCACGCCGGGCAGCCGCAGGATGGCGTCCTCCACGTCGCGGGGCACGACGTTCTCCCCGCCCGAGACGATCATCCCGTCCCGGCGGCCGTCCACGAACAGCAGGCCCCGGTGGTCGACGTGGCCGAGGTCGCCGGTCGCCAGCAGGCCGTCGCGGACCTCCACCGGATCGCCGCCGGTGTACCCCTCGAAGATCATTTCGTTGGCGGCGTGGATGTGCCCGATGGTGGACCGCCCCACCGGGCGGCCCGCCGCGTCCAGGATCGCGAGGGTGGTGTTGCGCGGCGGGCGGCCCGCCGTGCGCGGGTCCCGCCGCAGGTCGCGCGGGGTGGCGATCGACACCCAGGACGCCTCGGTGGAGCCGTAGACGTTGTAGACGACGTCGCCGAACGCGTCCATGAACCGCGTGGCCAGGTCGCCGGGCAGCGGGCCGCCGCTCAGCGCCATGATCCGCAGTCCGGAGGCGTCGTGGGCGGCGCGGACCTCCGCGGGCAGGTCCAGCAGGCGCCGGGCCATCACCGGGACGGCGAACACGGCCGCCTCGCGGGCGGCGGCGACGGCGCGCAGGGTCCGTTCGGGGTCGAAGCGGCGGTGCAGCACCACCGGGCAGCGCAGCGCCCACGCCATCTGCAGCGCCGCGTAGCCCCAGGTGTGGAACAGCGGGGCCTCGATGACCGCCGTGTGCCGGGTGCGCAGCGGGAGCCGCGAGGTCATCGAGGCCAGCGGCCGGATGCCGGGCCGGGCCGGGCGGCGCGCGCCCTTCGGGCGGCCGGTCGTGCCCGAGCTGAGCATCACCGTGCGCGACAGCACCGGCGGCGGGTCGAGCCGCGCCCGCGGAACGGCCCGCACGATCTGCTCCAGGGTCGGCGCGCCGGGGGCGGGCGGCCGGTCGGCCCACACCACCGCGCGCCGCAGCGCGACCGGCACCTCCGCCAGCACCGGGGCGAACTCGGCGTCGGCGACCAGCAGGCCCGGGCGCATCTCGCCGAGCACCGCCCGGGTGCGCTCCCCGCCGAAGCCGGTGTTGAGCAGCACGACCTCCACGCCGCGCTTGCTGCACGCCACCAGCGTCTCGGCCATGCCCCGGTGGTTGCGGCACAGCACGGCGACGCGGGGCCGGGGGCCGGTCAGCGGCAGCCCGGCGGCCAGCCGGGCGGTGCGGTCGTCGAGTTCGGCGAACGTCAGCGCGCCCGCGTCGTCGACGAGCGCGGTCCGGTCCGGGTCGCGGGCGGCGGCCGCCGCGACGGTCCCGGCCAGGGTGGTCCCCCAGCGGCGCAGTTCGCCCAGGTGGGCGGGGATCCGCCGGCGCGGGCCCGCCAGCACCAGGCCGCTGCGCAGCAGCAGCGACGCCAGATCGCGGGCATGGCCGGCCCGTCGTCGGGGTCCCGGGCGGTAGACGGGTCGCGCGTGCGCCACCTTGCCTCCTGGGGAGACTCCTCCGGAGCGTTGCGCACACGGTACTTACGTGACCGTAGGTTCACAAGGGCGTGGCGCGTCCCGGCCCGATGTCAGTGGTTACTGACGAGTAGTATTTCCGGTTACCAGCGAGTAGCATCCTGCTCGTGGGTACTCGTGCCGTCCGCACCGCTCGGGCGGCACGGGGCTCAACACCACCGACCACCCCAGAGGGAGGACGACCCGTGCCTCGCACCGCACGTGACGTCGTGTTCGTCGACGGCGTCCGCACGCCGTTCGGCAAGGCGGGCCCCAAGGGCCTGTACGCCGAGACCCGCGCCGATGACCTGGTCGTGCGGGCCATCCGCGAGCTGATGCGCCGCAACCCGTCCCTCCCGCCGGAGCGGGTGGACGAGGTCGCGGTGGCCGCCACCACCCAGACCGGCGACCAGGGCCTGACCATCGGCCGCTCCGCCGCCGTGCTGGCCGGGCTGCCCAAGTCCGTCCCCGGCTACGCCATCGACCGCATGTGCGCCGGCGCGATGACCGCCGTCACCACCACCGCCGCCGGGATCTCGTTCGGCTCCTACGACGTGGTGATCGCCGGTGGTGTCGAGCACATGGGCCGCCACCCGATGGGCGAGGGCGTCGACCCCAACCCGCGCTTCCTGGCCGACCGGCTCGTGGACCCGACCGCGCTGGTGATGGGCTCGACCGCCGAGAACCTGCACGACCGGTTCCCGCAGATCACCAAGGACCGCGCCGACGCCTACGCGGTGCGCAGCCAGCAGAAGGTCGCCGCCGCCTACGCCGCCGGGAAGATCCAGCCGGACCTGGTGCCGACCGCGATCCGGTCCGCCGAGAAGGGCTGGGGCCTGGCCACCGAGGACGAGCCGCCGCGGCCGGGCACCACCCTGGAGGACCTGGCCAAGCTGAAGACCCCGTTCCGCGTGGCGGGCAACGTCACCGCCGGCAACGCCGCGGGCCTGAACGACGGCGCGACCGCGTGCCTGCTGGCCGCCGAGGACGTCGCCGCCGAGCTCGGCCTGACCCCGAAGATGCGCCTGGTGGACTTCTCGTTCGCCGGCGTCGAGCCGGAGGTCATGGGCGTCGGCCCCGTCCCGGCCACCGAGAAGCTCCTGGCCCGCAACTCGCTGACCATGGACGACATCGGCCTCATCGAGATCAACGAGGCGTTCGCCGTCCAGGTGCTGGCCTTCCTGGAGCACTTCAAGATCGCCGACGACGACCCGCGCGTGAACCCCTGGGGCGGCGCCATCGCCCTCGGCCACCCGCTGGCCTCCTCCGGCGTCCGGCTGATGAACCAGCTCTCTCGCCTGTTCGAGGAGCGCACCGACGTCCGTTACGGCCTGACCACCATGTGCGTCGGCATGGGCATGGGCGGCACCGTGCTGTGGGAGAACGTGAACTGGGAGGGTGCCAAGTGAGCACCGACATCAAGAGCATCTTCGCCGGCGAGGTGGCCACCCACGCTCGCGTACGCGACGTGAAGCTGCCCCACGGCGCGGGCACCCTGGCCCTCATCACCCTCGACAACGGCCACGACCACACCAAGCCGAACACCTTCGGCCCGGGCGGCCTGACCGAGCTGAACGAGGCCATCGACGCGATCGCCGGGCGCGACGACATCGTGGCCGTCGGCGTCACCGGCAAGCCGTTCATCTTCGCGGTCGGCGCGGACCTCAAGGGCGTCCCGCTCGTCCGGCGGCGCGAGGACGCCCTCGCGATCGGCAGGCTCGGCCACGACGTGTTCCGCCGCCTGGGCGAGCTGAAGGTCCCCTCCTTCGCCTACGTCAACGGCGCGGCCATGGGCGGCGGCGTGGAGATCGCCCTCCACTGCACCTACCGCACCATCTCCGCCGGCGTCCCGGCGCTGTCGCTGCCGGAGGCGTTCCTCGGCCTGGTCCCGGGCTGGGGCGGCACCTACCTGCTGCCGAACCTGATCGGCGCCGAGAAGGCCCTCAAGGTCATCATCGAGAACCCGCTCGCCCAGAACCGGCAGCTGAAGGGCAAGCAGGCGTTCGAGCTGGGCATCGCCGACGCGATCTTCGACTCGGCCGACTTCCTGGAGGAGTCCCTGGCCTGGACCGCCCGCGTCCTCAAGGGCGAGATCGAGGTCGTGCGGCCCGCGGTCGACAAGGGCGAGGCGTGGGACAACGCCGTCAACATGGCCCGCTGGACCGTGGACGGCAAGCTGCACGGCGCCGCCCCGTCCTACGTGCGCGCCATCGAGCTGGTCGCCGCCGCCAAGGACCGCTCGCGCGACGAGGGCTTCGCCGCCGAGGACGAGGCGCTGGCCGACCTCATCATGGGCGACGAGCTGCGCGCCGGGCTGTACGCGTTCGACCTCACCCAGAAGCGCGCCAAGCGCCCCGCCGGCGCGCCGGACAAGGCCCTGGCCCGCAAGGTCACCAAGGTCGGCGTCGTCGGCGCGGGCCTGATGGCCTCGCAGCTGGCGCTGCTGTTCGCCCGCCGCCTGGAGGTCCCGGTCGTGCTGACCGACCTGGACCAGGAGCGCCTGGACAAGGGCGTCGGCTACGCGCACGGCGAGATCGACAAGCTGCTGTCCAAGGGCCGGGTCTCCCCCGACAAGGCCAACCGCCTCAAGGCCCTCATCTCCGGCTCGCTGACCAAGGACGCGTTCGCCGACGCCGACTTCGTCATCGAGGCCGTCTTCGAGGAGATGAGCGTCAAGCAGAAGGTGTTCGCCGAGCTGGAGGAGCACGTCTCCCCCGAGTGCGTCCTGGCGACCAACACCTCCTCGCTGTCGGTCAGCGAGATGGCGTCCGAGCTCAGGCACCCCGAGCGGGTCGTGGGCTTCCACTTCTTCAACCCGGTCGCGGTGCTGCCGCTGCTGGAGATCGTCCGCGGCGAGCGGACCGACGACGCGGCGCTGGCCACCGCGTTCGCGGTCGGCAAGCAGCTGAAGAAGTCCTGCGTGCTGGTCAAGGACGCCCCGGCGTTCGTGGTCAACCGCATCCTGCTGCGCCTGATGGCCGAGATCATCCAGACGGTGGACGAGGGCACCCCGATCGAGGTGGCCGAGCGCGCCGCCGCGCCGCTGGGCCTGCCGATGCCGCCGTTCGTGCTGATGGGCCTGGTCGGCCCGGCGATCGCGCTGCACGTCAACGAGACGCTGCACGGCGCGTTCCCCGACCGCTTCCCGCTGTCGGAGAAGTTCGCCAAGTTCGTCGCGGCCGACAAGCGGGGCGTCTACCTGCCCGACTTCACCCTCGACCCCGAGGCCGTGGAGCTGTTCGGCGGAGGCGACCGGCCCTCCACCGAGGAGCAGGTCCTGGAGCGGGCGCTGAACGCGCTCGCCCAGGAGATCGGGCTCATGCTCGACGAGGGCGTGGTGTCGGCTCCGCAGGACATCGACCTGTGCATGATCCTGGGCGCGGGCTGGCCGTTCCACCTGGGCGGCATCACCCCGTACCTGGACCGCGCGGGTGTCAGCGAGCGGGTCAACGGCTCCCGCTTCCTGGAGCCCGGCGTCGCGTCGCTGGCGAGGTGACGCGGCGCGCCGTGAGGTGACGCGGCACCAGCCGTCCGCGCGGGGACCCGGCAGCCCGCCTTCGGGCCCGCGCGGCACCAACTCCCCCGGTCATGCGGGGTGGCGGTGAGGGGAAGGGGGCGTCCCGGATTTCCGGGGCGCCCCCTTTCGGCCTTAGGGTCTGTTTTTGGTCACGGCCGGGTTTCGGCTGCTCCACCGAGGGTGATCATTCACCCGTCGTCGTCGTTCCCGGAAGTGACCACGTTCCGCAGTCAACCCGCCACCCCCGAGGAGCCAGAGGTGAACCTGTTCCGGACCAAATCGGTCGAGCAGTCGATCCAGGACACGGAGGAACCGGAGCACAGGCTGCGCCGGGACCTCTCGGCCCTCGACCTGACCGTCTTCGGCGTCGGCGTCATCATCGGCACCGGCATCTTCGTGCTCACCGGGCAGGTCGCCAGGGACAAGGCCGGGCCCGCCGTGGCCCTGTCGTTCGTCCTCGCCGCGGTCGTCTGCGGCCTGGCGGCCCTGTGCTACGCCGAGTTCTCCTCGACCGTCCCGGTCGCGGGCTCGGCCTACACCTTCTCCTACGCCACGCTCGGCGAGTTCCCCGCCTGGATCATCGGCTGGGACCTGATCCTGGAACTGGCGCTCGGCGCGGCGGTGGTGTCGGTCGGCTGGTCGGGCTACTTCGTCTCCATGCTCGACAACGTGGGGATCACGGTGCCGCCGGCGCTGGCCAATCCACCGGGCGTCGAGAACGGGATCGTCAACATCCCCGCGATCGTGCTGGTGCTGCTGGTCACCGGCCTGCTGATCCTCGGCGTGAAGGTCTCCTCGCGGTTCAACGCCGTCATCGTCACCGTCAAGCTCGCGGTCGTCCTGCTGGTCATCGTCGCGGGCCTGTTCTTCGTCAAGGGCGCCAACTACACGCCGTTCATCCCCGAGGCGAAGTCCAGCCCATCGGTGCAGGGCGTCGCCGCCCCGCTGATGCAGGAGCTGTTCGGCATCACCCCGGTCAGCTACGGCTGGCTCGGCGTCTTCGCCGCCGTCGCGATCGTCTTCTTCGCCTACATCGGTTTCGACATCGTCGCCACGGCCGCCGAGGAGGCCCGCCGACCGCAGCGCGACCTGCCCATCGGCCTGATCGGCTCGCTGGTCATCACCGCGATCCTGTACGCGGCGGTGTCCCTGGTCGTGGTCGGCATGCAGCACTACACCCAGCTCAGCAGCGCCGCGCCGCTGGCCGACGCGTTCAAGGCGGTCGGGCAGCCGGTGTTCGCCACGATCATCAGCGTGGGCGCCGTCGCCGGTCTCACCACCGTCGTGCTGATCCTGCTGCTGGGCCAGAGCCGGGTGTTCTTCGCGATGAGCCGCGACGGGCTGCTGCCGTCCTGGCTGGCCGCCGTGCACCCCAGGTACGGGACGCCGTACCGCTCGACCCTGATCATGGGCACGATCGTGGCGGTGCTCGCCGGGTTCATCCCGCTGGCCAAGCTCGCCGAACTGGTCAACATCGGCACGCTGTTCGCGTTCCTGGTCGTGTCGGTCGGCGTGGTCATCCTGCGCCGCACCCGGCCCGACCTGCCCCGCGCGTTCCGCACCCCGCTGGTCCCGCTGGTGCCGATCCTGTCGGTGCTGGCCTGCCTGTTCGTCATGCTGAACCTGCCGGTCGAGACCTGGCTGCGGTTCCTGGCCTGGATGGCCCTGGGCGCGATCCTGTACTTCGCCTACGGCGCCCGCAACAGCCGCCTCCGCGACCGGCCCACCGGGCACGTCCCCTTCACCAAGGGCTGACGGCCACCGGGGCGGCACGCCGATGAAAGGGCACTGTGACCTCGCTCACAGTGCCCTTTCCGTCATGACGTGGGCACAATGGCGCGCATGACAGCCCCTGTGCGCGTCGCGGTGATCGGCTCGGGTCCGGCGGGGCTGTACGCCGCCGAGGCCCTCGTCAAACAGGCCGACGGGAACGTCCGCGTCGACGTGCTCGACCGGCTGCCGACGCCCTACGGGCTGGTCCGGTACGGGGTCGCGCCCGACCACCCCTCCATCAAGTCCATCGCCCGCTACCTGCAGAAGGTGCTGGAGCATCCGGCCGTCCGGTTCTTCGGGGGCGTGGAGCTCGGGCGGGACGTCACCCGCGAGGAGCTGCTCGACTGCTACGACGCGGTGGTCTACGCGACCGGCGCGATGGTGGACCGGCGGATGGGGATCCCCGGCGAGGACCTGCCGGGCAGCGTCGCCGCGACCGACTTCGTCAACTGGTACTGCGGCCACCCCGACGCCGCCGACCACGTCTTCGACCTGTCGGCCGAGGAGGTCGCGGTCATCGGCGTGGGGAACGTCGCCGTGGACGTCGTGCGGATCCTCGCCCGCACACCCGAGGAGCTGCGGCACACCGACGTCCCCGAGCACGTGCTGGAGGCGCTGGGACGCAGCCGGGTCCGGCGCGTCCACATGATCGGGCGGCGGGGCCCTGCGCAGGCCAAGTTCACCACCAAGGAGCTGCGGGAGCTCGGCGCCCTGCCCAACTCCGAGATCCATGTGCGCCCCGAGGACATGGAGCTGGACCCGGCCGGCGCGGCGGTCGCCGAGAGCGACCGGCACGTGCGCGGCAACATCAAGGTGCTGCGGGAGTGGACCGGCCCGCCCGCCGGGGACCGGCCCCGCCGCATCGACGTGCGGTTCTGGCGGGCCCCCGCCGAGATCCTCGGCTCCACCCGCGTCGAGGGCCTGCGGCTGGAGGTCACCCGGCTCGGCGAGGACGGGCGGCTCGTCAGGACCGGGGAGTCCGAGACCCTGCCCGTCGGGCTGGTGCTGCGGTCGGTCGGCTACCAGAGCGTGCCGCTGGCGGGGGTGCCGTTCGACGAGCGCGCCCACGTCGTCCCCAACGCCGGCGGCCGCGTCCTCGGCCCGGACGGCGCGCCGGTCCCCCGCGAGTACGTCGCCGGATGGATCAAGCGGGGCCCGACCGGGGTCGTCGGCACCAACAAGTCCGACGCCGCCGAGACCGTCCGCCACCTGCTGGAGGACCACGCCGCCGGGACCTGGCCCGAGCCCGACCGCAAGATCGAGGAGCTGTTCGAGGCGCGCTGCCTGCCCGTGGTGACCTACGCCGACTGGCTCAACCTGGACGCCGCCGAGATCGCCCTGGCCCGCTCCCTGGACCGCGGCGAACGCGTCAAGCTCGCCCGCTGGGAGGCCATGCGCCGCGCCTGCCACCCTTCGTGACCGCGCCCGCCCGCCGTGACAGGCCGTACGAAACCACCGAAGAGACGGCGTGGCCCGGCGCTTCCCTCCGAATCGGCGTGACCTTCCAGGCCGTATCCGGCAAACGGCCGGGCCCACCGGGACCAGCCGCCGGGAAACCATGACGCGACGGTGACCGGAGCGCTACGGTGCGCGTGTGACCGGCGGTCCAGAGCTGTACGGATTCCCCCCGCCCGGCCTGCTGCCCGATCTCAGGTGGCTCGGCCCGGACTACGTCTCCGTACTCGTCTACGACCTGACGCAGGGCTTGCTGCGCCAGGACCCCGGCACGCACGTGATGGGCGTGCGGTGCGAAGGCGAGCCGGAGATGCAGGCGACGGTCGACCCGGCCGGGGTGATCCGCGCCCACGACGCGACCTTCCCGCTCCAGCTGTTCGTCCAGGACGGCGCCGGGCGGCCCTGGCGGCTACGCGGACGCTGGACCTACTCGGGCCGCGACCTGGGCACCCCCGCGGCGTCCATCACCCACTTCTGGCACCTGCTGTCCGCCGAGGGAGTGTGAGTGCCCGCGCGGGACGCGCGGGCACCCGACGGCTCGCTACTCGGTGGGCGCGGGGGTCCTGGGCGCGGCGTGCGGGGCGACCTTCAGCACGGCGGCGGTGATGTCGCGGGCCAGGCCCTGCGGCGTCAGGCCCAGGTCCTCCAGGATCATCGCGCGCTTGGCGTGGTCCAGGAACTCCTGCGGGATGCCGTAGGTGCGGACCGGGACGTCGGTCTCGCCGTCGCGCAGCAGGCGCGCGACCGCGTCGCCGACCGCGCCGACGCGGCCGTTGTCCTCCACGACCGCGACCAGCGAGTGCTGGGCGGCCAGGTCCACCAGCGCCGGGTCCAGCGGCTTGACGAAGCGCGGGTCCACGACGGTGACGCCGATGCCCTGCGCGGCGATCAGCTCGGCCGCGGCGACCGCCGGGGTCGCCATCGCGCCGGCGGCCACCAGCAGCACGCGGGTGCCGTTGGAGCCGTCGTGGCGGGCCAGCACGTCCATCGCGCCGACCTTGTCGATCGCCTCGATGTCCTCGGCGACCGGGCCCTTGGGGAAGCGCAGCGCGGTCGGCCCGTCCTTGATCGACACGCACTCGCGCAGCAGCTCGGCGACGCGGGCGCCGTCGCGCGGGACGGCGACGCGCATGCCCGGCACCAGCGACAGGATCGACAGGTCCCACATGCCGTTGTGGCTGGCGCCGTCGTCGCCGGTGACCCCGGCGCGGTCCAGCACGAACGTCACCGCCTGGCCGTGCAGCGCCACGTCCATCAGGACCTGGTCGAACGCCCGGTTCAGGAACGTGGCGTAGATCGCCACGACCGGGTGCAGGCCGCCCATCGCCAGCCCGGCGGCGGAGGTGACGGCGTGCTGCTCGGCGATGCCGACGTCGTAGATCCGGTCGGGGTGGGCCGCGGCGAACTCGGCCAGGCCCACCGGGTGCAGCATGGCGGCGGTGATGCCGACCACGTCGGGGCGCTCGGCGCCGATCCGGACCATCTCCTCGGAGAACACGTTGGTCCAGATGCGGCCCTTGGGCTTCTGCACGCCGGTCGCGCGGTCGTAGGGGCCGGGCGAGTGGAACTGCTCCTCGTCGTCCTGCTCGGCC
This sequence comes from Actinomadura kijaniata NBRC 14229, assembly GCF_001552175.1. Taxonomy (GTDB): domain Bacteria; phylum Actinomycetota; class Actinomycetes; order Streptosporangiales; family Streptosporangiaceae; genus Spirillospora; species Spirillospora kijaniata. The sequence goes on along the minus strand of NZ_BCQR01000094.1, from coordinate 7,288 downwards.
GGGGTGTAGCCGCAGCCCTTGCGGGTGATGCAGTGCACGATCACCGGGCCGCCGAAGTCGTGGGCCTTGCGCAGCGCGTGCTCGACCGCCTGCTCGTCGTGGCCGTCGATCGGGCCGACGTACTTCAGGCCGAGGTCCTCGAACATCGCCTGGGGCTGGAGGATGTCCTTCAGGCCCTTCTTGATGCCGTGCAGCGCCTCGTAGGCGACGTTGCCGACGACCGGGGTCTTCGGCAGGTTCCGCTTGACCAGTTCGAGGGCGTGCTCGTAGGTCGGGGTCACCCGCAGGCCGGCCAGGTGGCTGGCCAGGCCGCCGATGGTCGGCGAGTAGGAGCGGCCGTTGTCGTTGACGACGATGATGACGCGACGGTCCTTGCCGTCGGCGATGTTGTTGAGGGCCTCCCAGCACATGCCGCCGGTCAGCGCGCCGTCACCGACCACCGGGACGACCACCCGGTCGCCCTCGCCGTTCAGCTCGAACGCCTTGGCCAGCCCGTCGGCGTAGGACAGGGCCGTGGAGGCGTGCGAGTTCTCGATGACGTCGTGCTCGGACTCGGCCCGGCTGGGGTAGCCGGAGATGCCGCCGCGCTGCTTGAGCAGGCTGAAGTCCTGCCGCCCGGTCAGCAGCTTGTGCACGTAGGCCTGGTGCCCCGTGTCGAAGAGGATCTTGTCGCGCGGCGAGTCGAAGACCCGGTGCAGCGCGATGGTCAGCTCGACCACGCCGAGGTTGGGGCCGAGGTGCCCACCGGTCTTGGCGACCGCGTCCACCAGGAATTCCCTGATCTCGTCCGCGAGCTGCGGCAGTTGCGCGGCGTCCAGTCGTTTGAGGTCCTCCGGCCCCTTGAGCGACTTCAGCAGGCTCACGCGTTTCAACTCCTCCATCGGGGGCCCGGTACCCCCGCTCGTCGGACCGCTCCGAGTTTAGTCCCGGTTTGCCCGCGCCGTGCCGGGGCTCGCGGGCCTCCGCCGACCCGCACGACATTCCCGTACCGTCCCCACACCGTCCGCACATCGTGTTCGACAGACAGGAGGCGCATGAGCGTCGAGGAGATCGTGCTGCTCAACGAGGCCGATGAGGCGATCGGCACCGCTCCCAAACTCTCCAGCCATCATGCCCACACCCCCTACCACTTGGCCTTTTCCTCCTACGTGGTCAATCCGGAAGGCAAGGTGCTCATCACCCGCAGGGCACTGAGCAAGCGGACGTTCCCCGGCGTGTGGACGGGGAGCTGCTGCGGCCATCCCGGCCCCGGCGAGGGGCTGCGCGACGCGGTGGCGCGGCGGCTGCGCGACGAGCTGGGTGTGACGGTGGACACGATCACCTCCGTCCTGCCCGGGTTCCGGTACCGCGCCACGGCCGCCGACGGGACGGTGGAGCACGAACGCTGCCCCGTGGTCCGCGCCACGACCTCCCGGACCTCCCTGGCCCTCGACCCCGACGAGGTCGAGGAGGCGCGGTGGTGGACGTGGGAGGAGTGCGTGGCGCTGGTGGACCACCCCGACTCCTCCCCCTGGTACCGCCTCCAGATGGCCGAGCTGGTCCCGCTGGGACCGCCGCTGGAGTGGCCCGACGCGGGCGTGGCGGATCTGCCCCCGGCGCTCACCTGGTGAACGCGGCCGGGCCACGGCGGGGCGCGCTCCCCCGCCGCGGCCCGGCGCCCGCGCCCCGCAGACCTTCGTAACCTCCAGATCTCGGTTCCTTATGGCCTGTTGACCGCCGCAACGGATGAACGGACGCTTGTTTCTCACGGGCACCGAAGGGACGGGCGATGCTTGGACGTGCAACCGGACGACGGGCGGTCGCGGCCGTCGCCGCCGTGCTCCTGGGCGGGACGCTGGGCCTGGCGGCCTGCGGCGGAGGCGACGACGGCGGCGGCAAGGGCGGCGGCGACGCCTCCAGGGTCGAGGTGTTCTCCTGGTGGACCGGTCCCGGTGAGGCCGACGGGCTCGCCGCCATGATCGAGGAGTTCAAGCGCAGGAACCCCGGCACCCAGGTCGTCAACGCCGCCATCGCGGGCGGCTCGGGGACCCAGGCGCAGGCGGTGCTGGCCAGCCGCCTGCAGAACCGCAAGCCGCCGGACTCGTTCCAGGGCCACGCGGGCGCCGAGCTGCTCGACTACATCAAGGCCGGGCAGATCGAGCCGCTGGACTCCTTCTACGACGAGAACAACCTGCGGTCGACCTACCCGCAGCAGCTCCTCCAGCAGATCACCTACCAGGGCAGGATCTACTCGGTGCCGGTGAACATCCACCGCTCCAACATCCTCTGGTACAACCCGGGGATCCTGAAGGACGCGGGGCTGTCCGGGCCGCCGAAGACGATCGCCGAGTTCAAGACCGCGCTGAAGACGGTCAAGGACAGGACCGGGAAGGTGCCGCTGTCGCTGGGCGCGCAGTGGACCGCCGACCACCTGCTGGAGAACGTGCTGCTCGGCGTCCTCGGCGCCGACGCCTACAACGCGCTGTGGAAGCCGGGCGCGGACTGGTCCAGCCCGACGGTCACCGCCGCCCTCAACGACTTCGCCGAGATCATGAAGTACACCACCGCCGAGGCCGCCTCCACCGACTGGCAGGGCGCCTCCAAGGCCGTGGTGGACGGCAAGGCCGCGTTCAACATCATGGGCGACTGGGCCTACGGCTACTACGTCAACCCCGCCCCGAACGGCCTCGGCAAGAAGGTCGACACCGACTTCGGGTACGCTCCCGCGCCCGGCACCGACGGCACCTACATGTGGCTGTCGGACAGCTTCACCCTCCCCAAGGGCGCGCCGCACCGCGGCGGGGCGCTGGCCTGGCTGAAGGTCGCCGCCAGCAAGGAAGGCCAGGACCTGTTCAACCCCAAGAAGGGCTCGATCCCGGCGCGCAAGGACGCCGACAGGTCCCTCTACAAGGGGTACCTGGAATACGCGTTCAACGAGTGGAACAAGCCCGGCGTCAAGCTGGCCGGATCGTTCTGGCACGGCGTGTACGCCAGCAAGAAGTGGCACACCGACATCGACACCGCGGTGGGCCTGTTCCTCCAGAGCAAGGACGTCGGCAAACTCCAGTCCGCCCTGGTGAACGCGGCGAAGAACAACGCCCAGTAATGGCGCGCGGGAACGCGGGGGTGCGGCGGCTTCCGGGCGGACGGGCGCCGCGGTGGCTGCCCGGGCTGCTGCTGGTCGCGCCCTCGATCCTGGCGATCGGCCTGTTCGTGTACGGGCTGATCTTCTGGAACCTGCGGGTGGCGGTCAGCGGCAGGCACGACGAGGTGACCCCGTACGGGTTCGACAGGGGGCGCAACTTCGTCGACCTGTGGGACGACCCGAGCTGGCCGCCCGCCGTGCGGCACGCCCTGCTGTTCACGGTGGTGTTCGTGGGCGGGGCGCTGCTGCTGGGGGCGCTGCTGGCTTTCCTGATGGAGAAGGGCATCGCCGCCGAGGCCGGGTTCCGGGCGGTGTACCTGTTCCCGATGGCGATCTCGTTCATCGCCGCCGGGGTGGTGTGGCGGTGGCTGATGAACCCCGCACCGCCCGAACGCGCCGTCGGCCTCAACCAGCTCTTCGGCGACCTCGGCCTGGACGCCTTGGCCAACGACTGGTGGCAGAACCCCACCTGGGGCATGGCCGCGATGGCGATCCCGGCGATCTGGCAGATGTCGGGGTACGTGATGGCGCTGTACCTGGCCGGGTTCCGAGGCGTCCCGGACGAGCTGCGGGAGGCGGCCCGGGTGGACGGGGCCTCGGAGTGGCAGGTCTACCGGTACGTGGTGTTCCCGCAGCTGCGGCCGGTGACGCTGTCGGCGCTGATCATCCTGGGGCACATCTCGCTGAAGGTGTTCGACCTGATCATGGCGATCGCGGGCAAGCAGATCATCACCTATGTCCCGGCGATCGCGACCTACGTGGAGGTGTTCGACCGGCATGACCCGGCCAACGGCGCCACCATCGCGACCTACCTGCTGCTGGCGGTGGCGCTGCTGGTGATCCCCTACCTCGTCTGGTCCGTGCGGGCGGAGCGCGTCCGGTGAGGGCCTCCCCGGTGGGGCGGACGGTCCGGTTCGCGGTGCTGCTGGCGTTCCTGGTCGTGTTCCTGATCCCGGTGTACGTGCTGGTGGTGACCAGCTTCAAGCCGCTGGACGAGGCCGACCCGGCGGCGGCGTGGGAGCTGCCGTCGAACTGGAGCCTGGACGGCTGGAGCGGCGCGTGGGAGACGTTGCGGCCGGGGCTGGCCAACAGCTTCAAGATCGCGGTGACGGGGTCGCTGATCGCGGCGGCGCTGGGGTCGCTGAACGGCTACGTGCTGTCCAAGTGGCGCTTCCCCGGCTCGGACGCGGTGTTCACGCTGTTCCTGTTCGGGATGTTCATCCCCTACCAGGCCGTCATGATCCCGCTGGCCGGGCTGCTGACGCGGATGGAGCTGGCCGGGACCATCCGGGGGCTCGTGCTGGCGCACGTGGTGTACGGCATCCCGATCTGCACGCTGATCTTCCGGAACTACTACGTGACCATCCCGAACGAGCTGATCGAGGCGGCGCGGGTGGACGGCGCGGGCCTGCTGCGCACCTACTCCTCGATCGTGCTGCCGGTGTCGGGCCCGGCGTTCGCGGTCACGCTGATCTGGCAGTTCACCTCGCTGTGGAACGACTTCCTGTTCGCGGTGTTCCTCGGCGCGCCCGACTCCTGGCCGGTCACGGTGATGCTGAACAACACCGCCGGGTCGGGCGCGGTCGCGGTGCAGTACAACCAGCAGATGGCGGCGGCGCTGCTGGCGTCGCTGCCCACGCTGGTGGTGTACCTGCTGCTGGGCCGGTTCTTCATGCGGGGGCTGATGGCCGGGGCGCTCAAGGGGTGACCGGCCCCGGATAAGCGGGCGCTGACTTTTTTCGGCCGAACCCCTTCACCGCCGGATGCGTGATCACTACACTGCGCGATGGGAGCACCACGTTCCCCGCCGCCCCCGCCCGTCACGGCGGCCCCGTTGTCCCGACCACTCCGGTACCGGACGTCAACCCCGGTGCCGCCTCGGACGTCACACCGGTGACCGAGGTATCCGCGCCACCCCCCGGCAAGGAGCCACATGGGCATCAGACGACTCGCCGCCCTCGGCGCCGTCTCCGGCGCCACGCTGCTCGGGGCCGCCGCCCCGGCCACGGCGGCTCCCCACCCCCCGCAGAACGGCCCGGGCGACCAGCCGGTCGGCCCGCCGCGCATCAAGGCGCAGCCGAACCCGTTCCGGCCCGGCGACAACCTCAACCTCCAGGTCACCGGCTGCGAGGAGGAGCCGAAGGCCAACGGCCCCCGCAACGAGATCTTCTTCAAGGGCGAGCCGGCCTCGTTCGACGACGAGGGCGGCGGCGTGTGGACCGCCATCGCCTCCACCCGCACCGACCTGAAGCCGGGCCGCGCCTACGTCACCGAGTTCTTCTGCGTGACCCCCAAGGGACCGGCGGGCTTCACGCTGCGCGCCACCGTCGCGGGCAAGCCCAAGCCGCCGGACGACGGGCCGCCCGGGGACGGCGACGGCCCCGGCGGGCCGCCCGCCGACCCCCGCTTCCGCTTCGACCACGGCGACGTGCGGCTGACGACCCGCCGCGCCGAGCCCGGCCGGACCGTCGGGATCCGGGTGACCTGCCCGAGCAGGGTGCGCGCGTACTCGGCGTCGTTCAGCAGCCAGCCGCGCATGGAGTGGGTCCAGAAGAACAGGTGGGAGGGCGTCGGCCGGTACAGGACGCACCTGCCGTCGATCGTGCGGCTGACGGTGGAGTGCGTCGGGTACGGCAAGGTGTCGTTCAGCACCGAGCCGGGCCGCCCCGAAGTGGACGACGGCGGGCCCACCATCCCGCGCGGCGCGCCCGACACCGGCGACGGCAGCACCCTGTCCCGTTCCGGCGGCGGGTCCGCCGACGCCGCCGGACCGCTGGCGGCCTCACTGGTCGCGCTGGCCGGCGCGGGCCTGGCGCTGCGCCGCCGCACCGCCCGGGAGGACGGCTGATGGTGGCCGCGGGCCGTCGCGCGGCGGCCTGCGGTCTGCTGCTGGCCCTGCTCGCCGGAGCGACCGCCGCGTGCGGCGGAGAGGACTACGACGGCGGCCCGATCGACCCGGGCGGGCCGGCCGCCGCCGCGCCCGCCGCCGCCGTCCGGCCGCTCCCCCGGTCGCTGCCCGAACGCATCGAGATCCCCCGGCTCGGCGTCTCCGCGCCCGTCAGCGAACTCGGCCTGAAACCCGACGGCCGGATCGAGGAGCCGCCGCTCAGCCGGCCGAACCTGACCGGCTGGTGGAAGAAGGGACCCACCCCCGGCGAGGGCGGCCCCTCGGTGATCCTCGGACATGTCGACGCGATGCGGAAACCCGCCGTCTTCCACCGGCTCAAGGAGCTGAAGCGAGGCGACCGCGTGAAGGTGACGCGCCGGGACCGGACGACGGCGACGTTCGCGGTCGAACGCGTCGAACAGGTGGCGAAATCGTCGTTCCCCGGCGAGAAGGTGTATGCCGAGGACATCGACTACGCGGCGCTGCGTCTGGTGACGTGCGGCGGGTCGTTCGACGCGGGTACGGGCCACTATCGCGACAATGTCATCGTCTATTCCCGTATGGTGGCCAACTGACCGTGCCGCACCGGACGTTCCGGCGCGGCCGACTGACGCGCGGGTGGAGCCGGCGCCGGGAACCGGACGTCGCCCCTCACGCGTTGCGGTCACGAGGGAGACCCATGGCGAGCACGGGAGGTGACGGCGTGCAGGCGATCAGTGTTCAGCAGCCCTGGGCCTTCGCGATCGCCAGGGGCGGCAAGAGCGTCTGCAACCAGCCCCTGCCCACCGCCTACCGCGGCCCGGTCCTGATCCACGCCTCGATGCGGGTCGACCTCAAGGCGTGCGACTCGCCCCTGGTGCAGCGGGCGGGCTGGAACCCGCGCGACCCCCTGGCCACGCTCGGCGCGGTGATCGCCGTGGCGGAGGTCGTGGACGTGTGCTCCGCCCCGGCGACCAACGGCTCCTGCGACTGCGGCCCGTGGGCCGAGCCCGGGACCTACCACTGGAAGCTGGCGGAGGTCCTGCCGTTGCCGCGCCCGGTGGTGGCGCTGGGACGGCCGGGGCTGTGGGAGCCACAGCCGACCCTGGTCACCGAGGTCCGCACGATGCTGGCCGCCACCGCGGCCCTGCACCGCTCTTAGGGCGCTTCTGATGGATCACCAGGATCATCCCGCAGGTCCCGTGGCAGCGCCGCGGATCGTCGCTCGCGGATCCGCTGTCACGCCGGTCACGGCAGTGCCGTCCGCCGGGACCTCTCAAGATTCATCGGAAACGCCC
>NZ_BCQR01000093.1 GCF_001552175.1 Actinomadura kijaniata NBRC 14229 | reverse complement strand
GGGGCGGACCGGAGACGGTGGGCGGGCTCGCCGTCGCCGTCCCGGCGCTCGCCCTGCTCGCCCGGCGGCGCACCGCCGCGCTCGCGCCGCTCGGCGGGCGGCTGTTCCGCGCCAACGCCGTCGCCGCCTGCGCCCTCCACGTCACCGGCGCGGGATCGCTGGCCTACTTCTCGCTCTACGTCCAGGGCCCGATGGGAGCCCGCCCGGCGGAGGCGGGCGCGTGGTTCCTGGCCTACAGCCTGCCCGGCCTGGCCGCGCCCCTGCTGCTGGCCCGCGTCGCGCACCGGCTGCCGCCCGCCGTGCTGGTCGCCGCCGGGCCGCTGCTGCTGGCCGCCTCCTGCCTGCTGCTGGCGGCCACCTGCCGGACGCACGCGTGGGGCGCGATGGTGCCCGGCTTCGTGCTCGGCGGACTCGGCATGGGGATCGGGAACCTGGCGGCGAGCCAGGTCGCCCTGGCCGCCGTGCCCGCCCGCGCGGCGGGCGTGGCGTCCGGGGTGACCAACACCGGCAAGCAGGTCGGCATCGCCGCCGGGATCGCGGTGCTCGGCGTCCCCTACGGGATGTCCGGAGTGGACACGATGTTCGTCACGGCCGCCGCGCCGGCGGTCGCGGGCGCGCTGCCCGCGCTCCTGCTGGCACGGGCGGCGCCGCCCGCCCTCACTCCGTCACGGTCAGGCGGTCCAGACGCAGGCCCGTGAACGCGTCGGCGGTGACGCCCCGGGCGCGTTCGGACCACACGAAGTGGTCGTGCGGGGCCCACAGCGGCAGCAGCGGCATGTCCCGCAGCAGCGCGCTCTCGGCGAGGCGGGCCGGGATCACCGCGTCGTCGGGGGTGGCGGCGCCCTCGGCCCGGCCGATCTGGTCGAGGGCGTACTCGTCGCGGTAGCCGGTCCCGGCGGCGGTGAGCGGGCTGAGCGCGGCGATCGGGGCGGGGTAGGCGGCGGTCGAACGCACCACGTACGGGCCGTCCACCTCGCGCTTGTCCAGGGCCTCGCGCAGATCGGCGGCCGGTACGGGCTTCAGGCGGGTGTCGAGCTTGAGGTTCGCGCGGAGCTGGTCGGCGAGGGCCTTCACCCACGCGTCGTCGCCCGCCCCCGCCTCGTACCAGAACGTCACCGGCCCGCTCAGCCCGCCCGCGTCGGCGAGCGCCGCCGACGCGGCCTTCGGGTCGTGCACGCACAGGCGGCACTGGCCCTCGCGGCGGCCGGGCAGGATGCCGGGGGCGACCAGCGAGTTGGCCGGGGTGGTCTGGTGGCCGAGCGGCCCCTCGGACACGGCGCGCCGGTCGATCGCCATCGAGATCGCCTGCCGGACGGCGGGCGAGGACAGCCGCTTCTCCCACCCCGGGAACGCCAGGTACGTCATCGCCCGGCCCGGCACCACCAGGTGCCGTTTGGGGAAGTCCTCGTCCATCGACGCGTGCCGGTTCGGCGGGACGGCCGTGGCGACGTCCAGGTCGCCCGCCTCGACCGCCGCGTACTGGCGGCCCGCGTCCGGCATGGCCCTGACCACGACGTCGCGCGCGCCGTCGCGCCGCAGGACGAGCGCCCGGCCGTCGTTGGAGACGACCCGCACGGGGCCGTTGCCGACCGGCCGCCGGGCGTAGGCGGCCCAGTCGCGCGACCTCAGCGCCGGCTCGGGCATCGGCAGGAACGCCGGGTCGCCCAGCAGCGACGGGAAGCCGTTGAGCGGCCGGTCGAGCGTCACCTCGAACGACAGGTCCCCGGTCACCTTGAGCCCGGCGACGCCGTCCGCGCCCTCCCGCGCGCCCTTGACCCGCGCGACCTCGGTGAACAGCCGCGCCCCGGCCCAGCGCTCGCGCAGCACCGCCGTCCAGGCGTCGGTGAACGACCGGGCCGTGACGGGCGAGCCGTCGTGGAAGCGCCCGCCGGGCCGCAGCCGCACCGTCCACACCCGCCGGTCCGGGCTGGTGATCGACTGCGCGGCGGCCTCGACCGCGCGGCCGGTCGCCGGGTCGTGCTCGACCAGGCCCGTCCACACCGCGCCCGCGACCATCCGCCCGGTGGCGTCGCGCACGTCGCCCGGCAGCAGCGTCGCGGCGGGCGCGGCCCCCACCGACGGGCGCGGGTCGGCGGGCCCGCTCCACGCCCGGAACGCCACCACCGGGGACACCAGGACCACGACCGCCCCCGCGACCAGGGCGGCGGTGCGGGCGACGCTCTTCACGCGGGGCGCTCCTTCGATCTGACCGGTGCCGGACGCCGGTGAGCGTACGGCACCGGCGCACCGCCGAGAAGGGGCGGACCGCCGCCACCTGGGCCGGTGGGCATCTGCTCACATTCCGGCGGCGACTTCTTCGTCACTCCTCGCCCCTTGAGCTTGATGATCTTTACGGTCACACTCGACACGCCATCCCCGCGTGATCGGAGGCACGATGTCCCCCGGCAGACCCACCCGACGTGTCCTGTTCGGCACGGCCTCGGTCGCGGCGGCCGCCGCGCTGACGGCCGGGACGGCCTGGGCGTGTCCGCCCGACCCCGGCAACCAGCAGACCCGTGTGGCCTCGGCCCAGGGGGAGGGGCGCGACCTCGGCGCGCACGCCGGGCACGGGCCCCGCGAGGTCGGCAAGACCTCCCAGCAGGTCTCCGACGCGATCAAGGGCGTGAAGCCCGTCGGCAACGTGCCCGACGCCAAGGAGTCCACGTCGCTGGTCTTCATGGACTACGGCAAGGGCAAGAACAAGCGGACGATCATGTACGTCAGCGGCCGGTTCGGGCTCAAGGCCTACGACCTGACCGCCGACCCCAAGAGCCCGCCGCTGGTCGGCAAGTTCGACCTGCCGGGCTTCTGGCAGGGCGAGGACACCGACGCCGACCACAAGCGCAAGATCATCTACCTGTCGCGGGACCCGCGCGCGTTCGGCGGGAACACCGACACCGGCGAGTCGGGCATCTACGTCATCGACGTGTCCAAACCCGAGAGCCTGAAGCAGCTCACCTACGTGAAGGTCCCGGCCGGGCACACCACCTCCTGCGTCAACGACTGCCGGTACCTGTGGACCGGCGGCCCCGCCAAGGCCAGCTGGATGCCCGCCGACTGGGGCGGCCGCCCGGTGTGGGTCACCGACGTGCGCGACCCGCGCCGGCCCAAGGTGTTCGAGAACCCGATCGACACCGGCCGCAACGACGGCAAGACCGACTACACCCACGACATCCAGGTGGACGCCGCCGGGATCGCGTGGGCGTCGGGCCGCGGCGGCGTGCGCGGCTACCACACCGAGGGCCGCCACTGGGACCCGGTGAAGAAGCGCTTCCGGAAAGCCACCGCGTGGGACCCGGTCCCGTACGCGGGCGGCGGCATCGACGAGGCGACCACCAACTCCTCGTTCATGCACAACAGCTTCCGGGCCGTCGGCCGCACCTGGAACCAGGGCCCCGACCCGCGCAAGTGGGGCGTGGGCCAGGTCCTGATCGTCACCGAAGAGACCTTCAACGAGGGCTGTGCCAACGACGGCCTGCTGGTGTTCGCGTCGCTGAAGGGCTCCTACGGCGGGCAGGGCTGGCGTTCGACGCCGGACAACAAGTTCCGGCTGCGGACGCTCAGCACCTGGGGCGTCGCCGGGCAGGAGGGCAGCCGCCCCGACACCGACGACTGCTCGGCGCACTACTTCGACATCAAGAACGGCGTGCTCGCCCAGTCGTTCTACTCGCAGGGCACCCGGTTCCTGGACGTGCGCGACCCCACGAACCCCAAGCAGATCGCCTACTTCCGGCCGGACGACTCGCGGGCATGGGCGGCGTACTACCACGGCAAGTACGTCTACGTCGCCGACCACGCCCGGGGCATCGACGTCCTGGAGACGACCTTCGGCCGGGGCTGACCACCCGGCGCGAGCCCCTCGGGAGGCCCTACCGGCGCCGCCGCAGCTGCGGCCGGTAGGGCACCTCTCCGAGATCGACCTCGCGGGCGTGGCGCTCGGCGGCCGACCGCAGCCGCGCGCCCGCCGTCCCCACCAGCCGGGCGGGCCGCTCGGGCAGGTGCCGGTCGGCGGCGCGGCGGCGGCGCCAGTCCTCCCGCGCCATCGCGCGGCGCTCGACGCGCAGCTGCGCGACCAGCCGGTCCAGATGCATGATGATCTCGCCGTACAGCGGCCACGGGCCGGTGGTGCCGGGCCGGGTGCGCACCGCCGCGCCGAGCCGGGCGCGGTGCTCGCGGGCCTCCCGCAGGTAGCGGTCCAGGGACCGTTCCAGGTCGTCGGGCCGGGCGTCGGCGGCCAGATCGGAGCAGACGAGCCGGCCGTAGGTGTCCACGGCCGCGCCGATCGCGCCGATCATGTCGGCCAGCGGGACGCGGACCGCGTCGTCGGAGCCCAGGCGCGAGGCGTCGCCGCCCAGCCGGGTGTAGTCGGACAGCGCCCGCAGCAGCCCGCGCAGCGACAGCGTGAAGTGCTCCATGGTCACCAGGCCGTCGCGCAGCGCGATCCCGGCGTGGGTCATCCTGATCGCGCGCGGGTTGAGGCGCAGGCTGTCCTCGGTCTCGCCGAGCTCCACGTGCAGGCCGTCGATGCGGTGGGCCAGGTCCTCGGTGCCGTGCAGGCGCCGGTCGGCGGCCTCGGCGGTCAGGCCGTGCCGGATGTCGGACGACAGGCCGGTCAGCACCGAGGCCAGCTTCGCGCCGACGCCCTCGACGGCCTCCTGCGCGGGGCGCACCCGCACCGAGGGCACCAGCAGCGTGACGGCCAGCCCGGCGCCGGCCCCGATCAGGGTCTCCAGCACGCGGTCGGCGGCGGCCGCGTCACTCGCCGCGCCCAGCGCGAAGATCAGCATCGCGCTGATCGGGACCTCCAGCACGTGTTCGCCCAGCCGGAGCACGTGCCCCACGGCGAGCGCGGCCAGGATGGTCAGCCCCAGGCTCCACCAGGAGAACCCGACGGTCCCGGCCGACAGCACCGCCACCAGCACCCCGGAGGCGACGGCGACCACGCGCGACACGCTCGCCTTGATCGTCTGGTAGACGGAGTACTGGACGACCAGCAGCGCGGTCAGCGGCGCCAGCAGCGGCGCGGGGATCCCGGCGGGCAGCACCGCCAGCGCCAGCAGGTAGGCGGCGGTGGCGGTGAAGGTGAGCCGGGTGATCCGGAATGCGGTGGACTGGACTTCGGCCGTGACTCGGATCGGCCGGTCGGGACGGGCGGGACGGACGGCATGCGGCAGCACGAACGACATGGCTCCGGAAAAGGGTTCGAAGACGTGCGGTGGAAGGGGGCGCGCCGGGCCTTGGGCGGGCGCACCCCTTGTCCAATGCATCGGCCCCCCTTGTGTATGCCCGAAAACCCCAGGAGTTCGTAAAGGTAAGCGGGCTCACACCAAGCGGGCGGAGATCGTCGGCCGATCTCGACGCCACGCGCATGATCGGATACGGTCCGACCAGATGATCACCAGGGTCATGTCGGGGATGGCCCGCCGATCCGCTGGAGGCTCCTGATGAGAACCCGTCTGGTCCCGGCCGCCGGGATGGCCGCGCTCACCCTCGCCGCGGCGCTCCCGGCCGTCCCCGCCCACGCGGAGCCCGCCCCGCGGCCCCGCCCGGCCGCCGCCCCGCAGGCGGGCAAGGGCGTGCGCCTGCACACCAACGCCGAGCTCGCCGCCGCGCTGCGCCGCATCGCCCGCGCCTCGCACGGCCGCGTCAAGGTCCGCAGCGTCGGCACCAGCAACGAGGGCCGGCCCCTGTGGTTCGTCACCCTCGGCAACGGCCCGAGGCGGCTGCTGTACGTCACCCAGCAGCACGGCGACGAGCCGCTGGGCACCGAGTCGGCGATCTCCGCGGTCCGCGACCTGGGCCTGGGCAACGGACGCGCCGCCCGCCGCCTCCGCTCCAAGATCACCCTCGGGGTGCTGGTCCGCGCCAACCCCGACGGCCACGAGCGCAACTGGCGCTACAACTACGACCCAGACGCCAGGCCGGAGTACGGCGAGCCGGGCAAGGGCTACGACATCAACCGCTACCACGACCCGGCGGTGCGGCCCGAGGACAACCCGGTCCCCGAGGCCGCCGCCATCCAGCGCACCTACGCGGCGTTCCGGCCGTCGATCGTGGTGGACTACCACATGCAGGGCCGCTACGCCTTCCCGCCGCCCGACGGCCGGGAGATCACCACCTCCATCCAGTGGCCGACCGCCGCCGGCGTCCCCGCCGACGCGGTCCGGCGCTCCAAGCAGGTCGCGGTGCGGGTGAACCAGGCGTTCACCCGGGCGGGCGCGGTCGTGTCCCAGTACCCCGGCGGTTCCTACCAGGGCATCGCCCGCAACGCCTACGGCCTGCGCGGCAGCGCCTCGCTGCTGGTGGAGCTGAGCGACCTGCCGCCCGAGCGGCAGCGCTTCCAGGTCCGCACCGCCCACCTGTCGATGGTGGACCTGGCGTTCGCCGCCGGGACCGGCGCGCTCGACCGGATCGACCCGGCCAGGGCCGACGCCATCCCGCCGCGCGGCCCCGAGCTGCCCGGAGCCCGGTCGGCGCACGACCACGGCCACGGTCACGACAACGCCGCCTGACCACCCGGTCACTGGCTGGTCACTGGCCGGTCACCGGCCGGCCGGCGTCGCCGCGTTCTCACCCGTCCCGGCGGGCGCGCCTGCGGGCGCGGAACGCGGCGACGTTGGTGCGGTTGGCGCAGGTCTCCGAGCAGAACCGCCGCCGCCCCGCCCGCGAGGTGTCGGCGTAGACGCGGTCGCAGTCGGGCGCGGCGCACACGCCGCTGCGGGCCAGGCCGTGCTCGCACACCATCGTCGAGATGTGCATGAGCGTGGTGGCGCGGAACCGCAGCGGCAGCCGCGCCGACGGCGGCGCGTAGTGCATGTGCAGCCCCAGGTCGCCGTGCTCCGACAGGTGCGGGTGCATCGGCGTCTCCAGCATCAGCTCGTTGAGCACCGCGACCGCCTGGGTGAGCTCGCCCGCCTCGAAGAACCGCCGCAGCGACCAGGCCCAGGACCGGAACGCGTCGGCGTGGGCGTCCTCGAAGTCCTGCCAGAAGAAGCCGTTGTCGCGCAGGATCGCCCGCAGCGCCTCGGGGCTGTCGTCCCCCTCGTCGCAGGTCACGGCGTTGACGAGGGCGACGGAGGCGGCCACTCCGTGGCTCTGGTAGCCGGTGATGCGCATGACCTCGTGATCCCGTCGCCGGTGGTCGGTGAACTCGGTTCCAGTTATAACGCCTGTCCGGACCGGGTCAGTAGCGGGTGACGGCGGCCCGGACGATCTCCTCCGGGGACGCCCCCGCGAACAGCGCGCTCTCGCCCCGCCGCACCGCCACGACCGTGTCGGTGATCGCCTCGCCGAACGCCCCGGTCAGCTCCGGGTCGCCCGCGAACGCGTCGGTGGCCTCGGCGAGGGTGGCCGGCAGGCGCCGGGCGCCCGGCAGCGTCGCCGGATCGACGTCCACCGGCTCGGGCAGCGCGCCGCCGGCGGCGAGCCCGGCGCGGCCCGCCGCCAGCAGCCCGGCCAGCGCCAGATAGGGGTTGGCGGTGGCGTCGAAGCACTTGACCTCCAGGTTGGCGGCGTGGTGGCGGGAGCCGGTCGCGCCGGTGACGAACCGCAGCGCGGCCTCCCGGTTCTCCAGCCCCCAGCAGGCGTACGCGCCCGCCCAGTGGGACGGCAGCAGCCGCAGGTAGCTGGCGGCCGACGGGGCGCCCAGCGCCAGCAGCGCGGGCAGGTGCGCCAGGATCCCGGCCGCGAACGCCTCCCCGGCGGGGGCCATCCCGAACGGCCCGGCGCCGCCCGCCATCGCGTTCCCCTCCGGCGCGGCAGGCGCGCCCCCGCCCCACAGGCTCAGGTGGACGTGCCCGCCGTTGCCGACTCCCTCGGCCCGCACCTTCGGCGCGAACGTCGCGGTCAGCCCGGCACGGCGGGTCACCGCGCGGATCGTGTCGCGGACCAGCACGGCGGTGTCGGCCGCGCCGACCGGGTCCTCGGCGGCGACCGACAGCTCGAACTGCGACGGCGAGTACTCGGGGTGGATCTGCTCGACCGCGACCCCGGAGGCGGCGAGGGCCTGGACCACGTCCCGCAGGTAGTCCGCCGCGTCCACCAGCCGCGACATGCCGTAGGCGGGGTGCCCGAAGCGGGGCCCGCCCTCCGCGTCGAGCACGACCCACTCGGTCTCGAACGCCGCCCGCGCCGACCAGCCCAGCGCGGCCAGCCGGGCGGTCTCGCGGCGCAGCGCGTGGCGCCCGTCCACCGGGTGCGGGGCGCCGTCCTGGGCGTACCGGTCGGCGGGCGCCCAGGCCCAGCCGGGCAGCGCGGTGAGCGGGACCAACCGGTCCAGCACCGGGTGCAGCCGGAGATCGCCGGTCGCGCCGCCGGTGAAGCGGGCCGGGACCGCCGAGTCGTCCTGCAGGAACGCGTCGAAGCACGGCGAGGCCCCCACGCCCCAGGTCGCGGCGTGCCCCAGGCGCTCCACCGGCACCGCCTTGACCCGGGTGAGGCCGGTGGTGTCCACGAACGTCAGCGCGACGACCGCGACGTTCTCGGCCATCAGCTCCTCGGCGAGGACGGCGGCGCGCTCCCCGAGCCGGGCGCGTTCGGCGCGGTCCAGCGGGCGGGGCTCCCCCGGGAGGGGGCCGGTCGTCTCGTCCACGCTGGCGCTCCCCGGGCGGTGTGGGTGATGGGCGACGGTCTTACGGGCATCGTAGGGAGACCGGGGGGCCGTTTCACGGAGGGAGCGCGTCGTGCTGCTGGATCTGGAGTCGATACCGCTGTTCGACCACCACTGCCACGGGGTGGTGCGGCGCGACCTGGACCGGGCGGCGTTCGAGGGGCTGCTGACCGAGGCGGACGGGGCCGGGCCGCTGGGCGGCGGCATGTTCGACACCCAGGCGGGGCTGGCGGTGCGCCGCTGGTGCGCCCCGGTGCTGGACCTGCCGCCGCACGCCGAACCCGACGCCTACCTGGCGCGCCGGGCCGAACTGGGCGCGTCCGAGGTGAACCGGAGGTTCCTGGCGGCGGCCGGGCTGTCGGGGCTGTGCGTGGACACCGGGTACCTGCCCGAGCCGATGCTGGAACCGGCCGAGCTGGGCAAGCTGGCCGGGGCGCCCGCGCACGAGGTGGTGCGGCTGGAGACGGTCGCCGAGCAGGTCGCCTCCGAGGGGATGAGCGTGGGCGCGTTCACGGGGGAGGTGCGGGCCCGGCTGGCGGCGCGCGCCGCGACGGCGGCCGGCGCCAAGTCGATCGCCGCCTACCGGGCGGGCCTGGAGCTGGCGGGGGAGCGGCCCCGCGACAACGAGGTCGCGCAGGCCGCCGCGCGGCTGCTGCGCGAGGCCGACCGGGCGATGGCCGGGCGCAGCGCGCCGCCGCGCGTGTGCGACGAGGTGATGCACCGGTTCCTGGTGTGGTGCGCGGTGGACCTGGGGCTGCCGGTGCAGTTCCACGTCGGCTACGGCGACAGCGAGACCGACCTGCGGCGCGGGGACCCGCTGCTGCTGACGGACCTGCTGCGGGCGGTGCGGCCGACGGGCGTGCCGGTGATGCTGCTGCACAACTACCCGTTCCACCGGCAGGCGGGCTATCTGGCGCAGGTGTTCCCGCACGTGTTCGTGGACGTGGGCCTGGCCACCCACAACCTGGGGCACCGCGCGCCCGCGCTGGTCGCCGAGCTGCTGGAGCTGGCGCCGTTCGGGAAGGTGCTGTACTCCTCCGACGCGTTCGGGCTGGCGGAGTTCTACCATCTGGGGGCGCTGCTGTTCCGGCGGGCGCTGGCGCGGTACCTGCGGGAGGGCGTGGCCGACGACGCCTGGACCGAGGACGACGCCCGGCGGCTGGCCGGGCTGGTCGCCGAGGGCAACGCGCACCGCGCGTACCGGCGCTGACCGCCGGGCGCGGTAGGTTCCAGGAAGATCTTTCTTGGTGCGGGCCGTCGAGGGGAGTGCGATGAGGCTGCTGGTGATCGGCGGCGACGCGGCCGGGATGAGCGCGGCGTCCCAGGCCCGGCGGCTGCGCGGGCCGGACGAGCTGGAGATCGTCGTGGTGGAGCGCGGCGACCACACCTCCTACTCGGCCTGCGGCATCCCCTACTTCGTCGGCGGGGAGGTCGCCGGGGCCGACGCGCTGGTCGCCCGCACGCCCGCCGAGCACCGCGAACGCGGCATCATCCTGCACCTGCGGCACGAGGCCGTCGAGATCGACACCGGCGGCGCGCGGGTGCGGGTCCGCGACCTGGCGTCCGGCGGCGAGCGCTGGGAGCCCTACGACCACCTCATGATCGCCACCGGGGCGGTGCCGGTCCGCCCGGACCTGCCCGGCGTGGACGCCGCGGGGATCTTCGGGGTGCAGACGCTGGACGACGGGATCGCGATCCACCGGGCCGTCGAACGCGACCGTCCCGCGCGCGCCGTGGTCGTCGGCAGCGGCTACATCGGCCTGGAGATGGCCGAGGCGCTGGTCAGACGGGGCATCGAGGTCACGATCGTCGAGGCGGGCGAGCAGCCGATGCGCGCCATGGACCCCGACATGGGCGCGCTGGTCGCCGACGCCGTGCGCGGGCTCGGCATCCACCTGCGCCTCGACGAGCCCGTGGAGGGCTTCGACACCGGGGGCGGGCGCGTGACGGCCGTGCGCACCGCCCGGCGCACGATCCCCGCCGACCTCGTCGTCCTCGGCCTCGGCGTGCGTCCGGGCAGCGACCTGGCCCGCGCCGCCGGGATCGAGACCGGCCCGACCGGCGGCATCGTCACCGACCGCCGCATGCGCACCCGCACCGCGAACGTCTGGGCCGCCGGGGACTGCGTGGAGACCCGGCACCTGGTGTCGGGCGCGCCGGTCGCGATCGCGCTGGGCACCCACGCCAACAAGCAGGGCCGCGTCGCCGGGACCGGCATCGGCGGCGGCTACGCCACCTTCCCCGGCGTCGTCGGCACCGCCATCTCCAAGATCTGCAAGGTGGAGGTGGCGCACACCGGCCTGAACTCCCGCGACGCCGAGCGCGCGGGGTTCGACGCGCTGACGGCGACGGTGGAGTCCACCACCCGCGCGGGCTACCACCCGGACGCCACCACCATGCACACCAAGCTGGTCTTCGAGCGGCGCACCGGGCGGCTGCTCGGCGCGCAGATCGTCGGCGAGGAGGGCGCGGCCAAGCGCATCGACGGGCTGGCCATCGCGCTGTGGAACGGCATGACGGTGGAGGAGATGACCGGGCTGGACCTGGCGTACGCGCCGCCGTTCTCCCCGGTCTGGGACCCGGTCCTGATCACCGCGCGCAAGGCCGCCGCGCTGGTGGAGGAGACGATGCGCAACGGCGGCTAGTCCGTGGTGGGCGGCTGGTCCGTGGTGGGCGGCCGGTCCAGCTCGACCGGCGGCAGCGGCTTGGTCGCCGGGCCGTGCCGGACCGAGCCGTCGGTGCCGAAGCGGGAGCCGTGGCAGGGGCAGTCCCAGGTCTTCTCGGCGTCGTTGAACGCCACCAGGCAGCCCAGGTGCGTGCAGACGGCCGACACCGCCGTGACCTCCCCGTCCGGGGCCCGGTAGGCGGCGACGGGCCGGCGGCCGACGTGGGTGACGACGCCCTCGCCCGGTTCGAGGCCGGCGATGCGGTCGCCGGGGGCGAACGCGCGGGGGTAGTCGCCGAGGTAGTGCCGCCCGGTCTTGGCGCCGAGCCGGGCCACGCCCGGCGCGGACCGCCGCACCGTGGGCCGCGCCGGGTCGTACAGCCCCGCCCACGGGTTGTCCTTGCCGAGGATCAGGTCGCTGAGGATCATCCCGGCGAGGGTGCCGTTGGTCATGCCCCACAGGCCGTAGCCGGCGGCGACCCACAGGTGCCGGGAGAGCGGGTGGTAACGGCCGATGTAGGGGATCCGGTCGGCGGTGGAGTTGTCCTGGGTGGCCCAGCGGTGGGGGAACTCGGCGGCTCCCAGTCGGGCCTGGCCCCACGCGGTCAGGCGGTGGAAGCGCGCGGTGACGTCGTCGTCCTCGCCGGGGTGGTAGCCCTCGCCGCCGAGCAGCAGCACCTCCCCGCCGTCGCCGGGCGTGGTGCGGATCGAGTGGCCGGTGTCGGCGGCGATGTACATGCCCCGCGGGGCGTCCTGCGGGGCGGGCCCGGCCAGCAGCAGCGACCGTCTGGGCTCCAGCCGCGCGAAGTACAGGCCCCGGTCGAACACCGGGTAGTGGGTGGCGACCACCACGTCGCGCGCCCTGATCGTTCCGGCGGTGGTGTGCACGACCGACTCGTCGGGCAGGCCGAGGCGCAGCGCCCGCACGTTCTCCAGCACGGTCCCGCCCGCCCCGGTGATCTCCTCGGCGAGCCGCAGCAGCCAGCGCCGGGGGTGGAACTGCCCCTGGGCGCGGAACCGGACCGCGCCCGCCACCGGGAACGGCAGCTCGGTCTCGGCGGTGAACTCGGCGGGCAGCCCCAGCGTGGCGGCGGCGTCGGCCTCGCGGCGCAGCCGGTCCAGGTAGGCGCGCTCCTCGGCGTAGACGTGGTTGTCGCGGCGGCGGAAGCCGCAGTCGACGCCCAGCTCCGCCACCCGCCCGGCGATCCATTCCAGGGCGGCCTGCTGGCTCTCCCCGTAGGCGCGGGCGCGTTCCCGGCCGAACCCGTCGACCAGGTCGGCGTAGACGAGGTTGTGCTGGGAGGTGATCTTGGCGGTGGTGTGGCCGCTGACCCCCTCGGCGATCCGCCCGGCCTCGATCACGACGACCGAGCGGCCCGCCCGCGCCAGCAGGTGGGCGGTGGTCAGCCCGGAGATGCCGCCGCCGAGCACGACGACCTCCGCCTCGCGGGGCAGGACGGGCGGGGCCGCCGGGGCGGGGGCCGGGGCGCTGTCGATCCAGTACGAGGTGGTGGCGGTCTCGGGCATACCCCTGCTTGTGCCCGAGGTCGCCGCCCCTAATCCGGAGGGAAGATCCGGTTTGTCAGGCACTGTCGGGGTACTCGTGAGGCGTGTTGTTGCTGAGACCGCCGGGGGTCTACCGGCCACAGGGGGACACCCTGCTGCTGACCGAGACGCTGCGCCGCTCGGGGATGCGGCCGGGCGCACGCGTGCTCGACATCTGTACCGGAACGGGCGCGGTCGCCCTGGCCGCCGCCCTCGGTGGGGCCAGCGTCACGGCCGTGGACGTGTCCACGCGCGCCGTGCTGGCCGCCCGGCTGAACGCGCGGCTGCGGCGCCTGCCCGTGAAGGCCGTGCGCGGCGACCTGCTGCGGCCGGTCGCCGGGCAGCTCTTCGACGTGATCGTGTCCAACCCGCCCTATGTGCCCGGCCGCTCCGCGCTGCCCCGGCACGGCGCGGCGCGGGCGTGGGACGCCGGGGACGACGGCCGCGCGCTGCTGGACCGGATCTGCGAGCAGGCCCCGCGCCACCTGGCGGAGGACGGGATGCTGCTGGTGGTCCAGTCGGCGCTGAGCGGCGTCGCGCCGACGCTGGCGGCGCTGCGCGGGCAGGGGCTGAAGGCGTCGGTGGTGGCGCGCAGGACCGAGCCGTTCGGGCCGGTCATGCGCGGCCGGGCGGCCGAACTGGAGGCCCGGGGGCTGATCGCGCCCGGGCAGCGTTCCGAGGAACTGGTGGTGATCCGTGCCGACCGTGTCGAGTCCGGGCGGTGAGCGCGGCGGGCGGGAGCGCCGCCGCGTCGTGATCGAGCAGGGCGGGCCCGTGCTGGTGGAGGGCCCGGTGGAGATCGAGACGCCCGACGGGGAGACCGTGGTCTCCGACCGTTTCATGGTGGCGCTGTGCGTGTGCCGCCGCAGCCGCCGCTACCCGTTCTGCGACACCAGCCACCGCAGGCGGGTCCGTTCCCAGGACCAGGATTCCCAGGACCGGGACTGACCCGCCCGCGGGGCCCGCGAGATCGATCAGCGGCCGGGCAGCGGGTGGCGCAGCGAGGTGCGGCCCGCGTCCCAGCACGACAGCAGGTGCTCGCCGAGCCGGTCCTCCAGCAGGCACGTCGCCTGGATGCCGAGGACCACGTCGGCGGCCAGCTCCGGTTCCCGGCCCAGCATGTCGCCGAGCACGTCGCGGCGCAGCACCTGCTCGTGCACCGCGTCGGCCTCGATGTGCTCGGTGAAGAACCGGACGGCGCGCGGCCCGGCGCCGAGCCGCTCCAGGGCCTGCGCCATCCGCCGCGCGCTCGGCGCGGTGGTGATCTCGGCGGCGGCGAAGTGCCCGGCCATCGCGCCGCGCAGCGACCGGTGCAGCCCGAACAGCGACATCATGTTGACGGTCGCCAGCATCGGGGCGGGCACCGCGTCCAGATAGTGGCCGTAGTGCGGGTCGAGCCCCAGGTCCTCCATCAGGTCGGCGAACAGCCGCGAGTGCATCGCCTCGGCGCGCCCGCCGCCGTACTCGTCGAACTCCACCGCCACCAGCGCCGCCTTGGCCCGTCCCCGCAGCCGGGGGATCAGCCAGGCGTGCGGGTCGGCCTCCTTGAGGTGGTAGATCGAGCGGTGCGCCACGTACTCGCGCATCTGCCACGCCTCACCGCGGTCGCGCAGGTGGTGGGAGACCCCCTGGCCGTCCACCGGCTCGACCAGCAGCTCCGCCAGCGCGGCGTCCACGTCGTCGCCGCCCGGCACCCGCGAACGCAGCGCCTGGAGGAAGTGGCGCTCCATCGCGCCGCGCAGCCGCAGCAGCTCCGGGTCCCACTCCCAGCCGGGATCGACCCCGGCAAAGCCCCGGTAGTGCATCTCATAGCACAGGTAAAGGCTGAGCTGGAGATCCTCGCCGAACGGGTCGACGGTGGAGCGGCGGCCCGCGCCCACCGCGGCGGTGAGCATCGGCGAGGCCGCGTCGCCGAGCGGCGACCGGCCCAGCGCCGCCAGCACCGCCTCCGACAACGGCCCGCGCGCCTCCGGCAGCCGCGGCGGGCGGGCGTCCGGGTCGATCGGGGCCATCGTGCTCGCTGTCATTCCCACTCCTGGATTCGCTGGTGTGCGTGGGGTACCCGGTATGTGCGGGTGCATGCCTGCCGGGCCAGCCACTCGACGACCGCGTGCGGTCCGAGGGCGGCGGCGCGGCGCTGCCGGTCGGCCCCGGAGCCCTCGGCGGAGACCCGGGCCAGCAGCCGTTCGACGGCCGCCAGGTCCCCGGCCGCGTCGAGCGCGGGCCGGACCCGGTCCAGCAGCGCGGCGAGCATGACCCCGGCCGGGACGCGCCGTTCGGCCACCGGATCCACGGCGGGACCGGCGATCCCGTACCGGGCCGCCGTCCAGACGGCCGCCGCGCACACCTGGTCGTCGACGCGCGGCCCCTCCCGGCCCGCCGCCAGATCGTCCAGCGCGGCCCGCACCAGGCCCCGGGTGAGCGCCGCCTGGAGCACCGCCTCGTCCGCCGTGACCACCGCGTCGGCGGCGCGCACCTCCACGGTCGGCAGGTGCGGCGACAGCCGGGCCAGCCAGAACGTCATCGCCGCGTCGGCGATCACCCCGCAGTCCACCAGGCGCTCCACCGCCCGGTCGTAGTCGGCGGCCGAGGCGAACGAGGGCGGCACCCCCGACCCGGGGAAGTGGGCCTGCTCCATCATCCGCCAGCTCGCGTAGCCCGAGTCGCGACCCCGGTCGAACGGGGAGTTGGCCGACAGCGCCAGCAGCGTCGGCAGCCAGGGCCGCAGGTGCCCGAGCACCGCCACCGCCGCCTCCCGGTCGGCGACGCCGACGTGGACGTGGCAGCCCGACACCTCGTAACCGGCGACGACCCCCGCGTACAGGTCGCCGATCCGGGCGGGGCGCTCCCCGGGGGTGAACGGGGGCGCGGCGTTCGGCAGCACCGGCGTTCCCGTGGAGACCGCCCACAGCCCCTCGGCGCGCGCGGCGTCCCCGAGCGCGGCCCGCGCGTCCTCCAGCTGGTCCCGGAGTCCGGCCAGGTCGGAGCAGACGCCGGTGGCCGCCTCCACCTGCGTGGCCAGCAGCTCCGCGTGCAGGGCCGCGCCGGGGGCCAGCGGCCTTTCCCGTGCCCGCGCCAGTACCCGCGCCGCCCCGGGCGCGCTTGTCCCCGTCCCCGCCTCCACCAGCAGGAACTCCTCTTCCACCCCGATCGTCAGCGCGTTGGTCACCGGGTGGGCATTCCCAGCCCGTATCCGATCACGCCCGGCCCGATGCGCCGCATATCCCGCTTTCCTGCGGGTACGGCGGGCGACACCGTTCACGCCACGAGGAGAACTCTCATGAAACGCACCGTCGCGGTCGCGGCCTTCGTCGCGGGGCTGGGCGCCGCCGGAGCACGGCGGGTGCTGTCCCGCGCGGTCGGCGCCGAGGACGTGCCGAACCGGTGGCTGACGGTCACCGTGAACTGCCCGCCCGAGTCCCTGGCCGAGGGCGGCCGCCCCGAGCCGCTGGCCCGGCTGGAGCCGATCGCCGAGATCCGGATCACCCCGGCCCCCGGCGGCCGGGGCACCGAGCTGGCCGCCCGGCTCCGCGAACCGGGCCCCACCGGCCCGGTGGCCCGCGCCACCGGCGACGACCCGCGCCAGAAGGTCCGCTCCGCGCTGCGCGAGGCCAAGTCGCTGATCGAGACCGGCGAGGTCATGCGGCCCGACGCGCCGCCCACCACCCGCTCCACCCCGGGAGGAAAGCTCGTGGAACTGGCCACCCGCCGCGCGGGAGGGGAGGGACGGCTGTGAAGGCACTCGTCTGGGAGGGCGTCAACAAGCTGGCGGTCGAGCGGGTCCCCGACCCGGAGATCCGCAACGACCAGGACGTCATCGTCAAGGTCACCGCGTCCACCACCTGCGGCAGCGACCTGCACCTGATCGGCGGGTACGTGCCCGCCATGCGCGCCGGGGACGTGATCGGCCACGAGTTCGTCGGCGAGGTCGTCGAGGTCGGACCGGGCGTGCGCCACCGCAAGGTCGGCGAACGCGTCGTGGTGTGCTCGTTCGTCGGCTGCGGGCGCTGCTGGTACTGCGCCAACGACCTGTGGTCGCTGTGCGACAACAGCAACACCAACGCCGGGATCACCCAGGCCATGTGGGGCTACGAGCCGGGCGCGGTGTTCGGCTACTCCCACGCCATGGGCGGCCTGCGCGGCAGCCACGCCGAGTACGTGCGGGTGCCGTTCGCCGACTACGGGGCGTTCCCGATCCCCGAGGGCGTGGACGAGACCAGCGCCCTGTTCGCCTCCGACTCGGTCCCGACCGGCTGGATGGGGGCCGACCTCGGCGGCGTGGGGCCGGGCGACGTGGTGGCCGTGTGGGGCTGCGGGGCGGTCGGCCAGATGGCGGCCCGCGCGGCGGTGCTGCTGGGCGCCGAGAAGGTCATCGCGATCGACCGGATCCCCGAGCGGCTGGCGATGGCCCGCGACGTCATCGGCGTGGAGACCATCGACTACACCACCACCGACGTCGGCGCGGAGCTGCGCGAGCGCACCGGTGGGCGCGGCCCGGACGTCTGCGTCGAGGCCGTCGGGATGGAGGCGCACACAACCGGGCCCGAACAGCTGTACGACCAGGCCAAGACGCGGCTGCGGATGCAGACCGACCGGCCCGCCGCGGTCCGCGAGGCGATCTACGCCTGCCGCAAGGGCGGCTCGGTGTTCGTGCTGGGCGTGTTCGGCGGGGTGGTGGACAAGTTCCCGCTGGGCGCGCTGATGAACAAGGGGCTGACGCTGCGCGCGGCGCAGATGCACGGGCAGCGGTACATCCCGATGCTGCTGGACCGCATCGCCAAGGGCGAGATCAGCACGCGGCACCTGGTCACCCACGAGATGCCGCTGGACGAGGCCCCGCGCGCCTACGACCTGTTCAAGAACAAGAAGGACGGCTGCGTGCGGGCCGTCATCCGGCCCGCCGCCTAGAACCGCCGGGCCCTCAGCGCCGGGACGGCGAGCCCGCCTTCGGGGCGGGCTCGTGCCGTCCCCGCCGCGATGCGTCGTAGGCCGCCTCCCGCACCGACTGGAACGGCCCGGTCGGGTGCAGCCCGGGCAGCCGGTTGAGCTGGGGGTCGAACGCGTCGGGCAGGTCCCGGACCGGTGGCTGCCGCACCTCCAGGACCCCGCGCGTCCGCCACGGCCCGGTCAGCGTGGCCGTGGCCAGCGCGAACGTCAGCGGCGCGACGGCCACCTCGGCGTTCAGCTCCTCGTCGCCGGTGCGCACCGTCCGCCGCGTCGTGGGCAGCAGGGCCAGCACCCGGGTCTCCCCGGCCACGTCGTAGGGCAGGAGCGTGGTGTAGGCGCCCTGGGTGTAGGAGGCGCGGGGCAGCAGCACGTGCCGCAGCCCCGGCAGCCGCCCGGTGGAGGCGAACAGCAGGTCCAGCGGCCCGTCGTCGGTGGAGACCCGCAGCGCGACACCGAGGATGTCCGGCACGCCGCCGGGGGTGGACAGCGCCTTCGACAGGCGCGCGATCACGTCGTAGGGGCGTTCGGCCGCCAGGCCGGGCAGCGGTTCGGTCACCCGCAGCGTGGCGGCGTAGGTCCGGCCGCGCCGGTGCAGCGCCCGGCCGTGCCGCAGCCGGGCCGCCGTCTCGAACGGGACACTGACGATCCTGGAGAGCATGGGTTCCTCCGTGGGCGCCGGTCGCCTAGCGCGCCGGTTGCAGGGACAGGCGTTCGCCGCGTTCCACCAGGCGCAGCCGGTCGCCGAGACCGCGCCGCGCCACCTCGGCCTCGAACGCCGAACGCGGGGACTTCATGACGGTGTAGTCGTCGAAGTGGACCGGGACGGCCCGCGCGCAGCGGACCGTCTCCAGCCAGTCGGCGCCCTGGCGGCCGTCCATGGTGACGGTCACCAGCCCCAGCAGCCGGGTGCCGCCGAGGTGCACCACGCCCAGGTCGATGTCGGGGTGGCGGCGGTGGATCTCGGCGAGCCCGCCGTACATCACCGTGTCGCCGCTGATGTAGATCCGCAGGTCGGGTTCGCCGTCCCCGGCGCCGAACTCCAGCAGCACGCCCATCACCGGCGGCAGGATCCGGTGCAGCGGGCCGGGCCCGTGCCGTCCGGGCATGGCGTGGACGCGCACCCACCGGTCGCCCTTGGTCAGCCGGGTGGACTCCCAGGTGGCCAGCCCGGCCGACTCCCCGAACCCCCGCCCGCGCAGGGTGCGGGCGGCGGCGGGGGTGGTCAGCACGGGCAGGCCGCGGTCCAGGGCGCCTTCGGCGACCCGGTCCCAGTGGTCGTCGTGCAGGTGGGACAGCACGACCGCGTCGAGGTCCGGCAGCTCCTCGGGGCGCAGCGCCGGGTCCTTCAGGCGCTTGCTGCGCAGCCCGTAGCCCAGGTGGGCGTACTGGCCGGCGCGCAGGAAGTTCGGGTCGGTCAGCAGGGTGAAGCCGCCGTACCGGATGATCGTGGTGGCGTTGCCGACGAAGGTCAGCGCGTCCTCGGCCACGCCGGCCCCCCGCCGTCGGGTGAGGGCAGGGCCCCGCGCCGGGCGGCCACGGCCAGGGCGGTGCCGCCCGCGGCGGCGGCCACCAGGACCAGGCGGCGTCCGGCGGTGCGGCGTCTGCCGTGCCAGCCCCCGTGCACGTCGCCGCTTCCGGCCGACGGGGTGTAGAGGTTCCCCGACATGGCGGGCGCGGGGTCCTGGCGGGACAGGTGGGCCTTGTCGACCTGCCGGGCCATCACCTTCTCCACCGCCTGCGCGTTCATCCGGGTCAGCGCGCGCACCGCCCGGGCGGACGGCCCCACGGTCACCTCGGGCTCGGGGTCCCGCACGAGCCGCACGATCGTGTCGGCGACGCGTTCGGGGGAGTACACCGGCGGCATGGCGACGACCTGGCGGCCGGTGTAGTTGGCGGCGTGCTGGAAGAACGGGGTGTCGATGGTGGCGGGTTGCACCGTGCACACGTGGACGCCCTTGTGGCCCTCCAGCCGTAGCTGCTGGCGCAGGCTCGCGCCCAGCGCGGTGACGGCCGCCTTGGACATCACGTAGGCGGTCGAGTAGGGCTGCGGGGCGAGGGCGGTGAGGGAGGAGACGTTGACGAGCACGCCCCGGCCGCGCCGCCGCATGTGCTCCAGGGCGGCGCGGGCCCCGTGGACGTAGCCCATGACGTTGACGTCCAGCACCCGCCGGAAGTCGTCCAGCGGCGCCT
This sequence comes from Actinomadura kijaniata NBRC 14229, assembly GCF_001552175.1. Taxonomy (GTDB): domain Bacteria; phylum Actinomycetota; class Actinomycetes; order Streptosporangiales; family Streptosporangiaceae; genus Spirillospora; species Spirillospora kijaniata. The sequence continues at coordinate 27,222 of NZ_BCQR01000093.1, read as the reverse complement.
CCTGGAAGGGCGCGAAGAGGCTGACGGCGGCGCCGTTCACCCACACGTCGATCCGGCCGTACCGCTGCACGGCCTGGCGCGCGACCTCCTCGACGGCGGCGTAGTCGGCGACGTCGGCCGGAACGACCAGGGCCTCGCCGCCCCTGTCCTCGCACTCCCTGGCGGCGGCCTCCAGCGCGTCCTTGCGGCGGGCCGACAGCACCACCCTGGCGCCCTTGGCGGCGAACGCCAGGGCCGTGGCGCGCCCGATGCCGCTGGAGGCTCCGGTGATCACGACGACGGAGTTCTTGATGCGCATGGGTGGGGACTCCTTACGCGGCCCGGCCCCGGCGGGGCCGGGCCGCCGGTCGGGTTCGGGTCAACGCGTCGCGCGGGACGCGGGAGCGCGCCGGGCGAGCAGGACGCCCAGGGCGATCATGCCGACGCCCAGGACGAAGTGGAGCCAGTCGTCGGCGGTGTTGACGGGCACGAAGTTGGCGCTGGAGCTCTTGTCGATGACCAGGCCGTACAGCCACAGCACCAGGTAGATCGCGCCGCCGCCGATCAGGTACGCCCGGGCGCCCGACACGGACCGGGCCAGTGCCAGCCCGGCGGCGCCGAACAGCAGGTGGACGATGTTATGCAGGATCGACACCTCGAAGATCCCGAGCAGCTTGGCGTCGGAGTGGTGCCCGGCGAACGTCATGGTGTCGTAGTCGGTGGTGATCCCCGGGATGAAGCCCAGCACGCCCACCAGCAGGAAGACGGCGCCCACGGCGAGGGCCGCCTTGCTGATCAGTGGAAGCGAGCCGAAACCTCGGGAAGCTCCGGTGGGGTGACTCATGGCCGACCTTCCTTCCAGAGTGTAGGGACCCGTCCCTACCCCCCTGGATGAGGGTCATGCGGTGCCGCCCGGCCGGAACGCGGTGGTTCGGCCGTTATGGGGCGGCCGTTGGAGGAAACCGGGAACTTCCGTGGGGGAACCTTGCCGCTCAGGCGGCCACCGGTAGACCTTCCTCGGCCTCCTCCGCGGAGTCCTCCTCGGCCCCGGCCTCCCGCGGGCCGGCGGAGCGCCGGTCGCCGAGCACGCGGACGTTGGAGAGGGGGACGCCGGTCACCGCCGTGTCCGCGCCGGTGGCGGGGTCGATCGGCTCGGCCCCGGTGGCCGAGCGCAGGGTGTCGAGCCTGCGGTGCCAGTCGTCGACACCGTCGTCGTTCAGCCACCACCGCAGCATCGCGACCGTGCCCAGCAGGCACAGCGTGGTCAGCAGGAGAAGGAAGACGCTCATGAGCCACCTCCGTTCCGTCGGTGTGGGGGAGTGCTCGTAGGGGGGAACGTCGGGAGGGATCTTCGGGTTCCCGGCCGGTTCTGGAATCATCGGGGCTCCCCTCCGGACCGAAAAGGAGCCCCTCAGGTGACGTCCCTGCCCTCCGTGCTGGTCGAGTTGCCGTGGCGGACCGCGCCGGGTCCGGCCCCGGCCGACGACGACCCGATCCTGGTCCCCGGCCTGGAACCGCCCGCCGACCGCCGCACCGCGTGGGAGGAGGGGGAGCGGGAGCGGTGGCGCGCGATCCGCGCCTACGGCTCCTGGGGGAGCGACGAGTGGGAGGAGGCCGCCGGGAAGTTCCGTGACGGGCGGATGAGCTACGAGCCGACCCGGGCCGGATTCCTCGTGCAGGCCCCCGAGCACCTGGCCCGGCCCCTGGTGGCGGAGTGGCGCCCCGGCGCCGCCCACGACTTCTCCCACTCGCTCATGCCGGTGATCGCCCGGTTCGAGCAGGACGCGCGGGACGCCGCGTTGTACGTGGCCAGGGCGAACCCGCACGGCACCGGGCGGGCGCTGCTGCCGCTCCTGGACGTGGAGGTCGCCCGGCGGATGGCCGACTGGCGGTACCGGACCGTGTCGGGGAGGAAGGTCGGCGACGCCTGGCTGGACCGGCACGGTCTGACGGCCGTTCCGTACCTGGTGCCCGACGCGCTCGCCAAACGCCGCGTTCCCCGCCTCAAGGCGGTCGCGGCGCTACGGTACCTCGCCGCCGCGCACGGGGCCGGGCGGGTGGTCGAGGCGGCGCGCGTCCACGGCGACCGGGCCGCCGACGCCGTCGCCGAGGTCCTGGCGCGGCCGTACGCGCCGATGCCCAGCGAACCGGCCCCCGACGCCCTGCCGGACCTGCCCCGGCTTCCCCGGTGGATCGATGTCGAGGCGCTGCCCGCGCCGCTCCTGCGCGACGGCGCGCCGCTGCCCCCGGACGCGGTCCGCAACCTGCTGACCATGCTGGCGATGGCCCGCCGGGGCGCGGCGTTCCCCGGCCTGGCGGAGGCGCTGGACGGGGCGCTGGCGGCCTGCGCGCCCGAGTCGCTGCCGCCGTTCGGGTGGGCGGTGTTCGAGGCGTGGCGGGCGGAGGGGACGCCGGGCCGGGAGAGCTGGGCGCTGGAGGCGCTGGGACGGCTCGGCGACGACGACGTCGTGCGCCGCCTCCGGCCGCTGGTGGAGCAGTGGCCGGGGCAGAGCGGCCACCACCGCGCCGTGCAGGGCGTGGGGGTGCTGGCGGCGATCGGCACCGACGCCGCGCTGACCGCCCTCCACCGGATCGCCGCCCGGTCGCGCTACCGGGGCCTGCGCGAGAACGCCGACCGGATGCTCACGGAGGTCGCGAAGGCGCGCGGCCTGACCGCCGACCAGCTCGCCGACCGTCTGGTGCCCGACTTCGGGCTGGACGCCGACGGCTCCCTGGTCCTGGACTACGGTCCGCGCCGCTTCACCGTCGGGTTCGACGAGCAGCTCAAGCCGTTCGTGCGGGACGAGAGCGGCAAACTTCGCAAATCGCTCCCGAAGCCGGGCGTCAAGGACGACGAGACCCTGGCGACCGCCGCCTACCAGCGGTTCGCGGCGCTGAGGAAGGACGTGCGGACCGTCGCCGCCGAGCAGGTCCGGCGGCTGGAGACGGCGATGGTGGCGGGCCGCCGGTGGACGACGGCCGAGTTCACCGCGTTCGTCGTGGAGCACCCGCTGCTGCGGCACCTGGCCCGGCGGCTCGTGTGGAGCGCCGGCGGCACGGCGTTCCGCGTCGCCGAGGACGGCACGTTCGCCGATGTGGACGACGACCCGTTCGTCCTCGCGGAGTCGGCGACGGTCGGCCTCCCGCACCCGGTGGAGCTGGGGGAGGAACGCCCGGCGTGGGCGGACCTGTTCGCCGACTACGAGATCACCCAGCCGTTCCCGCAGCTCGGACGCCCCGTGTACGCGTTCACCGCCGAGGAGGCGACGGCCGCGCGGCTGCCCCGGTTCGAGGGCGCGACCGTTCCGACCGGCCGGGTGCTGGGCCTGGAACGGCGCGGCTGGCGGCGGGGCGCGCCCCAGGACAACGGCATCCAGCACTGGACCTGGCGGGCGCTGCCGACCGGCGCGGTCGCCGTCGTCGGGCTGGACCCGGGCGTGGCGATGGGCGCGATCGACGTGTTCCCCGAGCAGCGGACCACCGCGGTGTGGATCGGCGACCGCCCCGACTGGAGCCCCGTCCCCGGCACGGCGCGCTTCGGCGACCTGGACGCCGTCACCGCCGCCGAGCTCCTCGCCGACCTCGTCGAGCTGACCGCCGTGGACCGCTGAACGTCCAGCGCCCGCCCTACCCTCAGGTGCCATGAACGCTCCCTCCCCCGTTCCCTCCGACGAGGACTCCCTGATCCTGCCCGCCGACTGGCGCGAGGTCCTGCACCCCCGGCGGGGCGGCCTTCCGGTGCCGGTCGTGCCGCCGGACGAGGAGGCGCTGCGGCGGACCCTCGTGTTCGTCGAGGGCGCCGCGGAGCGGCTGACGCAGGCTCTCGTCCACCGGCGTTCGGACCCCGCGCTCGTCGAGCACCTGCGGGCCTACCTCGGCGGCGACCCCGACCCCCTGGGCGCGGCGGCCATGGCGCTGCTCGTCACCGCACGTCCCTCCGAGGCGGACCACGCGGCGCTGGTGGACCTGTGGGTCGCCGGACGCGGGCTGCCGTTCGCCGCCTGCGCGTACGCCGCGACCGACGAGGTGGCGGTCGACTGGGACCGGCCCGACATCCGCGCGGGACGGGAGTACTTCCTGGTGTGGGCAGGGGAGGACGAGATCCGGGACGACGGCGCGACGGCACGGCGGCTGCGGTCGCTGCTGGCCGTCGCCGACCCCGACGTCCACGCCGAGACCGTGGCGCGGCTGGAGGACTGGCGGCGGACCCCCGCCCAGCGCGTCATGACCGCCTACCTGGACCCCACCCGGCGGGCGTGGGTGGACGACGTCTTCTCGAACCGGCCCCATCCGGGCCAAGGACGGCTCTGGATGCTCTACTGCCTGCTGGACGGCCCCGAACGGCTGGGGGGTCTGGCGCTGGGGCCGAGAGTCGACCGGGGCGTGCTGGCCACCCTCCTCGAGGGGGTCGGCGCGGCGGCGCTGCCGATGCTGCGCGACGTGATCGACCACGCGGGCCGAGCGGATCGCGGGGACCTGCTGGCGGCGGTGGCGCTGCTGCCGACCGACGAGGCGTTCCGGACGCTGCTGGACCGCGCCGACGAGCGGCGGGCCCGGCGCCCGCTGCGCGAGGCGATGGAGCGCTTCCCCCGGCGCGCGGTGCGGCTGCTGGCGGCGGCCGCCGTGGACGAGCACGACCACGCCCCCGAGCTGCTGCGCCGGCACCTGGGGAGGCATCCCGAAGCCGCCGGGACGGTGCTGCCGGAGCTGCCCGCCCCGGCCCGCCGCGTCGTCGAGGAGATCATCGCCGACGCCGCGGTCCCCGAGGCGCCGCCGGAGGCGCTGCCCCGGCTGCTGGTGGAGCCGCCGTGGACGCGCGGACGCCGCGCCGCCCGTCCCACCGTGATCGGGGGCCTGGCGGTCCCCGACGAACGGGCCGTGGTCTGGAACCCCGGCGAACGCGAGAAGTGGGCCCCCGGGCTGGGGGCCACCCGGTTCGCCGGAGTCGACTGGGAAGCCGAGGTCCGTGAGATCCGCGAGGGACACCTTCCCGAACGCGGCGAGGCGTTCACGCTGACCCACGCCCCGGAGGACCTGGTCCGCCCCCTGGTGGAGGACTGGGAGGGGATCGAGCTGAGATACCCGGCCGACAGCGTGCGCGCGCTGGTCGCGCGGTTCGGGTTCGACGCCCTTCCCCTCGCCCTGTCGTGGGCGGACACCGCGCCGAGGGTGTCGGGCGGGGCGCTGCTGCCGTTCCGCGACGCCGGGGTGGCGGCGGTGATGGCCGACTGGCTGGTGCGGCGCGGGACCGGCCGGGCCGTCGCGCAGTCGTGGTTCCGGCGGCACGGGACGGCGGTGGTCCCGTTCCTGGTTCCGGCGGCGCTGGGCCCGGTGGGGCAGGAGCGTCGCAACGCCGAGGGTGCCTTGCGTTTCCTGGCCGCCCGCTCCGGCGCCGACGCGGTGGTCGCGGAGACCCGGCCGTTCGGGGAGGAGGCCGCCGCCGCGATCGGGGAGATGCTGTCGGTCGATCCCCTGGAGGTTCTTCCGGCGCGCATGCCGAAGCTCGGCGCGTGGGCGACCCCGGCCCTGCTGCCCCCGCTGATGCTGCGCGACCGTTCGGCCGCCCTGCCCGACGCCGCCGTGGGGCACCTGCTGTCGATGATGGCGCTGTCCAAGCCCGACGACCACTACGCGGGCCTGGCGGTGGTGCGGGAGCTGTGCGACGAGGCGTCGCTGCGGCGGTTCTCCTGGTCGGTGTTCCAGGCGTGGCTGGACCAGGACACGCCCACCAAGGAGATGTGGGCGCTGGCGCAGCTCGGCGCGTTCGGCGACGACGCCACCGCCCGGCGGCTCACCCCGCTGGTCAGGCGGTGGCCGGGGGAGGGCGGCACCACCCGCGCCGCCACCGGCGTGGAGGTGCTGGCCGAGATCGGCACCGAGACCGCGCTGCTGTGCCTGCACGACATCACCCAGCGCGCCAAGGCCAAGGGGCTGCGGGCCCGCGCCCGGGAGAGGATCGAGGAGATCGCCGCCGGGCTCGGGCTGACGCCCGACCGGCTCGCCGACCGCCTGGTCCCCGACTTCGGCCTGGACGCGCGGGGGAGCATGGTCCTGGACTACGGGCCGCGCCGCTTCCACGTCGGCTTCGACGAGATGCTCCGGCCCTACGTCGTGGACGGGGACGGCTCCCGCCTCAGGACGCTGCCCCGGCCCGCCGGGAACGACGACCCCGACCTCGCGCCCGCCGCGGCCAAGCTGTTCGCCCGGCTGGGGAAGGAGGTCCCCGCCACCGCCACCGCCCAGGTCAGGCGTCTGGAGGCGGCGATGCTGGAGCGCCGCCGCTGGTCGGCGGAGGAGTTCGGCGACCTGCTGGTGGCGCATCCCCTGGTCTGGCACCTGGTGCGCCGCCTGGTGTGGGTGGCCGAGGACGGCGACAAGACGACCGCGTTCCGCGTCGCGGAGGACCGCTCGTTCGCCGACGTGCACGACGACGTGCTGACGCTGCCCGCCTCCGCGCGGATCGGCGTCGCCCACCCCGTCGAGCTGGGCGATGACCTGGCGGCCTGGGCGGAGGTGTTCGCCGACTACGAGATCACGCAGCCGTTCGCGCAGCTGTCGCGCCCCGCCCTCGCCCTCACCGACGCCGAACGCGACGACCACCGGCTGACGCGCTTCGAGAGGGCCGTCGTCTCCTGCGCGGCGCTGCGGCGCCTGCACGGCCGCGGCTGGCTGCGCAGCTCCCCGCCGTGGGAGATGGACGACGCGCGCTGGCTGGTCCGCCGCCTCGCCGCCGACCGCCACGTCATGATCGTCGTGTCGCCCGGCATCCCCTACGACACCGAGGACGACCCCGACCAGACCGTGGAGCGCGTCTGGATCGGCACCGAGTCCGTCGCCTACGCCCCCGAACGCGCGGCCGTGGCGCGCTTCGGCGACCTGGACCCGGTGACGGCCTCGGAGGTGCTGGCCGACCTGACCGCGCTGGTGGAATCCGCCTGACGCCGGAACCCGCCGGAAACGTCGGGCTCCTCCGCTACGGTCGGCGCCATGATCTCCCCCTCCGGCGAGGACGCGCTGGTCCTGCCCGCCGCCTGGCGGCGACAACTCCATCCCCGGCGCGGCGGGCTCGCGGTGCCCGTCGCGCCACCGGACGAGGCCGCGATGGACCGGGTCCGCGCCGAGATCGCCGCGGCCGGGCCCCACATCGAGGACGTGCTCGGCCACGAGCACTCCGACGCCGCGCTGGTCGCCGCGGCGCGGGCCCACCGGGCGGGCCGGGCCGACCCGCTGGGCGCGGCGGTGGTCGCCGAGACCGTCGCCGGGTGCGGGAAGGGGCTTCTCCCGGAGACCCGGGTGGCGCTGCCGGACGTGTGGGTCGCCGACCACGGCCTGCCGTTCGCGGCCTGCGCGTTCGCCGCCTGCGCCGAGGTGGCGGTCGACTGGACGAAGGCCACCGACGACCGGTCGGTGCCCGCCCTGCGCAGCGGGGGCCAACGCGCCCGGCGGATCCCGGGGGAGGAGGCGCGCCGGTTGCGGACGCTGCTGGCCGCCGCCGACCCGGACGTGCACGCCGAGACCGTGGCCCGGCTGGCGGAGTGGCGCCGCACCCCCGACCAGCGGATGATCGCCGCCTATCTGGACCCGACCCGGCGGGAATGGGTGGACGACGTCTGGGCCGACCCGCCCGACCCCGGCAGCGGCTTCCGCTGGATGCTCCACTGCTCGCTGGACGGGCCCGAACGGCTCGACCGGCCCGGCGGCCCGGAACTGTCCTCCCTCTCCGCCCATGTGCTCGGCAGCCTCCTGGAGGCGGCCGGAGCGGCGGCGCTGCCGCTGCTCCGCGACACGCTCGACGGCGGGAAGGGCGGCGACCGCAAGGACCTGCTGACAGCGGTGGCGCTGCTGCCGACCGACGAGGCGTTCCAGACGCTCCTGGACCGGAGCGACCAGCGGTACGTCCGCTCCTTCCTGCTCACCATGGTGGAACGGTTCCCCCGGCGCGCGGCGCGCCTGCTGGCCGGGGCCGCCGCGGGCGGGGACGAGCGGGCCGCCGAACTGCTGCGCGCCCACCTGCTGGCCCGTCCCGGGGTCGCCGAGGCGGTGCTGCCGGAGCTGCCCGCCCCGGCCCGCCGCGCCGTCGAGGAGGCCACCGCCACGGCGGACGGGGTCCCCGAGGCGCCACCGGAGGCACTGCCCCCGCTGCTGGTGGAGCCGCCGTGGACGCGCAGGCGCCGCGCCGCCCGCCCGGCCGTGGTCGAAGGGCTGGAGCCCCCGGACGAACGGGCCGTGGTCTGGACGCCGGGCGAACGCGAGGCGTGGGCGCCCGGCGCGGGCACCGCGCGGTTCACGGGCATCGACTGGACGATGGAGGTCGAGCGCTACCGGAAGGAGGACGCCCCGCTCCACTGGGAGGCGTTCGTGCTGACCCACGCCCCCGAGGACCTGGCCCGTCCGCTGCTGGCGGAGTGGACGCGCGGCCCCGCCTCCTTCGGCGACCCCGGCGAGATCGCCCGGATCCTGGTGGCCCGGTTCGCGTTCGACGCGCTGCCCGTGGTCAGGGGGTTCGTCGCCGAGTCCGCGGTCGTCACGGGGCGGGCGCTGCTGCCGCTCCGCGACGCCGAGGTGGCCGGGGTGATGGCGGACTGGCTGGTGCGGCGCAAGGCGACCCGCTCCGTCGCCCGCGCGTGGTTCGGACGGCACGGGACGGCGGCGGTCCCGTTCCTGGTCCCGGTGGCGCTGGGCCCGGCGGGACAGGAGCGCCGCAACGCCGAGGGCGCGCTGCGCTTCCTGGCCGCCCGCTCCGGCGCCGGCGCGGTGGTCGCGGAGGCCCGGCCGTTCGGGGAGGAGGCCACCGCCGCGGTCGAGGCGCTGCTGTCGGCCGATCCCCTGGAGGTGCTCCCCGCCCGCATGCCCAGGCTCGGCGCGTGGGCGGCCCCGGCCCTGCTGCCCCAGGTGCTGCTGCGGGACCGTTCGACCGCGCTGCCCGCCACCGCCGTGGGGCACCTGCTGTCGATGATGGCGCTGTCCAAGCCCGGCGAGCACTATCCGGGCCTGGCGGTGGTGCGGGAGCTGTGCGATCCGGCGTCGCTGGCGGAGTTCTCCTGGGCGGTGTTCGAGACGTGGCGGGCGCACGGCCTGCCGCGCCGGGACGGCTGGGCGCTGACGCAGCTCGGCGCGCTCGGCGACGACGCCACCGTCCGGCGGCTCGCCCCGCTGCTCCGGCGGTGGCCGAGGGAGGGCGGGACCACCCGCGCCCTCGCCGGGGTCGACGCCCTCGCCGACATCGGCACCCAGGTCGCCCTGCTGCACCTGCACGACGCCGCCGGGAAGGGCACGTCCGTGGCCCTGCGGGCCCGCGCCCGGCAGCGGCTCGACCAGCTCGCCGCCGAGCTGGAGCTGACACCCGACCGGCTCGCCGACCGCCTGGTCCCCGACTTCGGCCTGGACGCCGAGGGCGGCATGCTCCTGGACTACGGGCCGCGCCGCTTCCACGTCGGCTTCGACGAGCACCTGCGCCCCCACGTCACCACCGAGGACGGCACGCCCCGCAGGACCCTCCCCAAACCCGGGGCCAAGGACGACCCCGTCCTGGCCCCCGCCGCGTACGCGACGTTCACCGGGCTGAGGAAGGACGTGCGCGGCGTCGCCGAGACCCAGATCAGGCGCCTGGAGGCGGCGATGCTGGGCCGCCGCCGCTGGCCGGTGGAGGGGTTCCGCGACCTGCTGGTGGCGCATCCCCTGGTCTGGCACCTGGTGCGCCGCCTCGTGTGGGTGGCCGAGGACGGGGACGGGACGACCGCGTTCCGGCTGGCGGAGGACCGCTCGTTCGCCGACGTGCACGACGACGCGCTGGAGCCGTCCGCCTCCGCGCGGGTCGGCGTCGCCCACCCGGCCGAGCTGGGCGGCGACCTGGCGGCCTGGACGGAGGTGTTCGACGACTACGAGATCACGCAGCCGTTCGACCAGCTCCACCGGCCCGTGTTCACCCTCACCGACGCCGAACGCGACGGCCACCGGCCGGTGCGCTTCGAGGGAAGCGCCGTCCCCGCCCCGAACGTGTGGCACATGCGGAAACGGGGCTGGCTGCCCGGCGACGCGCCGGACGGCATCGTGCGGTGGATCTTCCGCACGCTCGCCCCCGACCGGCACGTCGTCGTCGACCTGTCCCCGGGCGTGCCCTACGACTCCGACGAGGACGGCCCCGACCAGACCGTGGAACGCGTCCGGCTCGGCACCCTCCCCGTCAGCGGCGCCTCCCGCTCCGCCGAGGACGTCCGGTTCGGCGACCTGGACGCCGTCACGGCCTCGGAGGTCCTCGCCGACCTCACCGCACTGACCACCGCCGACCACTGAAACGTCCGACCCGCCCCCTGCCTTCAGGTGCCATGATCACCCCCTCCGCCGAGGGCACCCTCTCCCTCCCCACCGCCCGGCGGACCCGGTGACCGGCTCCGAGACACCGGGCGACCCGACCTCCTCGACCGGATCCTGAACCCTCCGACCCTCCCTGGGAAACACCGTGAACACACCCTCCACCCTCCCCGACGAGGACTCGTTGATCCTGCCCGCCGCCTGGCGGAGCCGCCTGCACCCCCGGCGCGGCGGCACTCCCGTTTCCGTTCCCGGAGTGGACGCCGAGGCCGTGCGGGAGATGCGCGACCACACGGAACGGACGAGCGCGACCCTCCGGGCGAGCCTGGCGCAAGGCCGCGTGGACGCCGCGATAGCCGAACGGATGTGGGCGCACCTGAGGGGCGAGGCCGATCCGGTGGGAGCCGCGGGGATCGCGATGCTGGTCGGCCGGGCGCTGGAGGACCTCCCCGACGACCTGCACGCGCGCGTCATCGACGCCTGGGCCGCCGAGCACGGGTTGGCGTTCGCCGCCCGCGCGCTGGTCGAGATGGGGTCGATGCAGACCGACTGGGGCACCTGGAGCGAGGGCGCGCGGTACAAGGCGTTCGGGCTCGGGCCGGTCCGGGAGGACGACCAGATGGGGCGCTGGTGGGCCGCGCGGTCCGCCGCCCGCCGGATGCGCGCCCTGCTGGTCGCCGCCGACGAGGCGGAGTACCGGGCGGCGCTGGAGTCGCTGGAGGGGGCGCGGGACACCCCGCTGCGGCGGATCATCGCGTCCTATCTCCTTCCCGAACGGGCGGACTGGCTGGACGGGTGCCTGGGCGAGCTGCCGGACGCCACCACCGGCGAGAAGTCCTGCCACTGGATGCTGTGGTGCGCGGTGGGCTCGCCCGAGCAGGCCGCCGGGCTGGGCGCGCACGCGGACCTGGGGTGGTACGAGTGGCATCTCGACATCATCGCCACCATCGCCGACGGGGCCGGCGCGGGAACGGCCCCGGCCGTGCGGAAGGCGCTGGGCGGCGCGCACCTCCCGGCCGACGCTCACAAGCTGCTGGTGAACGCGCTGTCGGTGCTCCCGGACGACGGGGCGTTCCAGGTCCTCGCGGACGGCGCCGGGGACAAGTACACGGGTCCCGCCCTGGCGAAGGCGGTGAAGCGGTTCCCGGTGCGGGCGCTGCGGCTGCTTCCCGCGGCGGCCGAGGGGACGGGCCGGAAGGCGGAGCTGCTGTCGTCGCTGCTGCGCGACCACGTGATGACCTCGACGGACCTGGTGGCGGAGGTCCTGCCCGCGCTGCCGGACGAGGCGCGCAGGGCGATCGAGGAGATCACGCGTTCGTCGGCGCGGGTCCCGGACGCGCCGTCCGGCGGCCTTCCGGACCTGCTGGTGTCGCCGCCGTGGACGCGCGAGCGCAGGCCGGTGCGGCGGACGGTGCTGACCGGGCTGACCCCGCCCGCCGAGCCGGAGCTGTGCTGGGCGGAGGGCGAGCGCGAGGAGTGGGCGAGGAGACCGGAGGTCTTCAGCTGGAGGGAACCCGGCGTCGACTGGGAGAAGCGGGTCGCGGAGATGCTCGCCGGGACGCTGTCCTCGTACGGCGCGGCCGCGGCCCTGCTCGACGCGCCCGATCACCTGCTGCCTCCGGTGCTGGCGGAGTGGGCGCCCGAGGAGGTGTGGTACGCCGAGGACTGGCAGCGTTCGGTCGCGGCGCGGTTCGGGACGGACGCGCTGCCGCTGATCCTGCGGGTCGCGGACGCCAGGGCCGCCACCGGCGCGCAGGGGCTCGCGCCGTTCCGGAGCGTCGAGGTGGCCCGGCGGATGGCCGACTGGCGGGCCCGCCTGAAATCCGTGCGTCCGGTGGCGCTGCGCTGGCTGGCGCGGCACGGCACCGCCGCCGCCCGGCTGCTGGTCCCCGACGCCCTCGGTGAGCCGGGGCCGGAGCGGCGCGACGCCGAGGGCGCGTTGCTGGCCCTGGCCGCCCACAGCGGGGCCGAGACGGTGCTGGCCGCCGCCCGCGAGTACGGCGACCAGGCCGCCGCCGCGATCGGGGAACTCCTGAACACCGATCCTCTGGAGCGGTTTCCTGCCCGCATCCCCAAGCCCGGTGACTGGGCGGACGCCACCCTCCTGCCGCGACCGCTGCTGCGCGACCGCGAACGCGCCCTGCCCCCCGACGCGACGCGGCACGTCGTCACGATGCTGGCGATGTCACCGCTGGACGAGGTCTATCCGGGCGTCGGCGTGGTCCGGGAGGTGTGCGACCCGGCGTCGCTGGCCGAGTTCGGCTGGGCGCTGTTCGAACGCTGGCAGGCGGCGGGCGCGCCGTCCAAGGACGGGTGGGCGCTGACGCAGCTCGGGCTGACCGGCGACGACGAGACGGTGCGGCGGCTCACCCCGCTCATCCGGTCCTGGCCCGGCGAGGGCGGGCACAAGAAGGCCGTCGCCGGGCTGGACGTGCTGGCGGCGATCGGCACCGACGTGGCGTTGATGCACCTGCACGCCATCGCCCAGAAGGTGAAGTTCAAGGGACTGAAGGCCAGCGCCCGGGAGAAGATCGGGGAGGTCGCCGACAGGCTGGGGCTCACGGCCGACCGGCTCGCCGACCGTCTGGTCCCCGACTTCGGCCTGGACGCCGACGGCCGCCTCGTCCTCGACTACGGTCCGCGCCGTTTCACCGTGGGCTTCGACGAGCGGCTCAAGCCGTTCGTCCGCGATGAGAACGGCAAGCCCCGCACGGCGTTGCCCAGGCCGGGAGTCAAGGACGACGAGACGCTGGCGGGAGACGCCTACAAGCGGTTCGCGGCGCTGAAGAAGGACGTCCGGACTGTCGCCTCCGACCAGATCCACCGCCTCGAATCGGCCATGGTGCACCGCCGCCGCTGGACGGCCGCCGAGTTCCGGGACCTGTTCGTGGCGCATCCGCTGCTGGGACATCTGATGCGCCGCCTGGTGTGGCTGGCCGAGGACGGGAACGCGACCACGGCGTTCCGTGTCGCCGAGGACGGCACGTTCGCCGACGTGAACGACGACCCGTTCACCCTCCCGGGCACCGCCCGTGTCGGCATCGCCCACCCGCTGGACCTCGGGGAGGGGACCGGGGCATGGAGCGAGCTGCTCGCCGACTACGAGATCGTGCAGCCGTTCCCGCAGCTCGGCCGTCCCGTCCACACGCTCACCGACGCCGAGCGCGCCTCCCGGACCCTGGACCGGTTCGCGGACGCCACCGTCCCGACCCACCGGATCCTCGGCCTGGAGCGGCGCGGCTGGGCGCGCGGGGAGGCCCAGGACGCGGGCATCCAGGGATGGATCCTCCGCCCCCTGCCCGACGGCCGCTCCCTGGTGGTGCACCTGGATCCCGGTGTTTCGGTGGGGGACCCCGACTTCTGGCCCGAGCAGCGCCTCATCCACATCGCCCTCGACACCGGCCCCGGCGGTCACCTCCGCGCGGACGACGACTCCGGCTCGCGTTTCGGTGACCTGGACCCGGTGACCGCCTCCGAGGTCCTCGCCGACCTCACCGAGCTCACCGGGGCGTGATGTCGGTGATGTCCCCTACGGTGATCCGCATGCCCGAGACGCTCACCCCGCAGGACGAGAACACCCTGGCCCTCCCCGAGGAGTGGGCCGGCCGGACGCACCCCCGCCGCGACGGCCACGCCGTCAACGCCGCCGTCGACGTCCGGGTCCGGGACTCGGCCGGGGCCGCCCTGCGGCGGGTGGTCGCGAAGGCGCGGCCCGCCCTCGACTCGCTGCTGGCCGGGCGGGCCGGGGAGCCCGATCTGGCCGAGGCGGCCCGACGCCACCTGGACGGGAAGGCCGATCCCGCCGGGGCGGCGGCGGTCGCGGCCGTCGTGGGCCTGGCGGGCGTGGACGGGGCCACACCGGGCGTGTTCGTGGACGGATGGGTCCGGGAACACGGCCTGGCGTTCGCCGCGTGCGCGGTGGTGGAACGCGACGGGCTCGCCCCGGAGCGCGCGGCCGGCGGAGACTGGCGGGGTGCGTGGGTCGGCGTCGTGCGCAAGGTCCAGTTTCCCCGCGAGGACGGGCGGCTCCGCCGCATGCGCGCGCTGCTGGCCGTCGCGGGCGAGGACGACCACCGGGAGGTCGTCGCGCGCCTGGCGGAGCTGCGCACCACCCCGCAGCGCCGGGAGTGGACGGCGTACCTGGTCCCGGGCCGTCCCGACTGGCTCGCGGAGGTCGACGACCTGACCGCCCGCCCGCCGGGAGCGGACCGCGAGCTCCTCCTGAGCGCGCTCGCTCCCGAACACCTCGGGCTGTTCGGCGACCGGCTGCTGCTGGCCTGGGGCGAGGCCACGCCCGCGATGCTCGCCACCCTGCTCGACGGGCTCGGCCCCGCCGCGCTGCCCCTCCTACTGCGCACCTACGACCACGACCGGGTGGACGCCGCCGCCCTCCGGCTGGTCCTCGAGGCGATCTCCGTGATCCCCACCGACGAGGCGTTCCGGGCGCTGCTGGAGCGGCGCGACCGGCGGTTCGCGGGACCGGCGCTGCTCGCGGCGGCCCGGCGGTTCCCCGAGCGGGCGCTGCGGATCTACGCCGCCGAGGCCGCCGCACCGGACGTCGCCGACCTGCTCGCCGCGCACCTGCGCGTCCACCCCCGGCTCCGCGACGCCGACCTGCCCGCCGACGTCCGCGCCGTGGTCGAGACGCTGGAGGCGGCGGGCGGACGCGTCCCCGACGCCGCGCCGGAGGACCTGCCCGAGTCGCTGGTCTCCCCGCCGTGGACCCGCGCGCGCCCGAACGCGGAACCGGTCGTCGTCAAGGGCCTGAAACCCCTCGGTGAGCCGCGCGTCGTCTGGAGCGAGGGGGAACGCGAGAGCTGGGCGACCCCGCACCTGTTCGACGACCGATGGACCGGCCCCGACACCGACTGGGCGGAGGCCGTCCGGCGGTTCGCCGAAAGACGCCTGAAGTGGCGCGACAGTGTCGACCTGCTGCAACTGGCCCCCGTGGAGCTGGTCCGGCCGCTGGTGGGCGGCTGGTGGGGAGCGGAGCTGGCGAGCGGCGACGACGTGCCGTGGCTGCGGACCGTCGTGGCGCGGTTCGAGATCGACGCGTTCCCGTTCGCGATGGCCGCCGTCAAGGCGAGCTCCGGTGACTGCGGCGAGATCCTGCTGCCCTACCTGGACGCCGACGTCGCCAAGCTCATGGCGGGCGGGCTGGAGAAGGGCAAGCGGATCCGGCCCGCGGCGGAGGCGTGGTTCGAACGCCACGGGGCCGACGCCGCCCGCCCCCTGGTCCCGGCGGCGCTCGGCAAGCCGGGAGGGAAGGCGCGCCGCGACGCCGAACGCGCCCTGCTGTTCCTGGTGGACCGCGTCGGCGCCGACGCGGTCGTGGCGGCGGCCCGCGAGTACGGCGACCAGGCCGCGGACGCCGTCGCCGGGCTGGCGGCCCGCGACCCCCTGGCCACGCTGCCCGAGCCCATGCCGTCCATCGGGACCTGGGCCGATCCCGCCGTGCTGCCCCCGGTGCTGCTGCGCGGCCGCGAACGGGCCCTGCCGCTCGCGGCGACCGGCCACCTGATCACGATGCTGGCGGTCTCGCGGCCCGACGCCCCCTACCCCCTCCTCGCGGAGGTGCGTGAGGCGTGCGACCCGGCGTCGCTGGCGGCGTTCGGCTGGGCGCTGTTCCGGGAGTGGGAGCGCGGCGGCTCCCCGGCCGGGGGCGGCTGGGCGCTCGCGCAGCTCGCGCTGACCGGCGACGACGACACCGTCCGCCGCCTCACCCCGGTCATCCGGGCGTGGCCGGGGGAGAACGGCCACCACAAGGCCGTCGTCGGCCTGGACGTGCTGGCCGCGATCGGCACCGAGACGGCGCTGACGCACCTCAACGGCATCGCGCGGAAGGTGAGGTTCAAGGCGCTGAGGGAACGCGCGCAGGAGAAGATCGGGGAGGTCGCCGACGTCCTCGGCCTCACCGCCGACCAGCTCGCCGACCGCCTGGTGCCCGACTTCGGGCTGGACGCCGACGGGAGCATGGTCCTGGACTACGGTCCGCGCCGTTTCACGGTCGGGTTCGACGAGCAGCTCAGGCCGTTCGTCCGGGATGAGTCCGGCAAGCCGCGCAAGTCCCTGCCCAAGCCGGGCGCCAAGGACGACCCGGAAGCGGCGGAGGCCGCCTACCAGCGGTTCGCCCAGATGAAGAAGGACGTGCGGGCCGTCGCCTCCGGTGAGGTCCACCGTCTGGAGCGGGCCATGGTCACCGGCCGCCGGTGGACGGCGGAGGAGTTCCGCACCCACGTCGTGGAGCACCCCCTGATCCGGCACCTGGCCCGCCGCCTGGTCTGGCAGGCCGACGGCACGGCGTTCCGCGTCGCCGAGGACGGCACGCTCGCCGACGTCGACGACGACGCGTTCGACCTGCCCGGCACCGCGCCGGTCCACCTGCCGCACCCGATCCACCTGGGCGACGACCTCAAGGCGTGGGCGGAGGTGTTCGCCGACTACGAGATCCTCCAGCCGTTCCCGCAGCTCGGACGGCCCGTCCACGCCCTCACCGACACCGAGCGCGACGGCACGCGGCTGCCCCGCTTCGAGGGCGTCACCGTGCCGACCGGCCTGGTCCTCGGCCTGGAACGGCGCGGCTGGGTGCGGGGCCCGGCGCTGGACGCGGGGTTCGAACGCTGGATCTCCAAGCCCGTCGCGGACGGCCTGCACGTCGTGGCCAACCTCGAACCCGGCGTCCACGTGTCCCATCTGGCCAGCGCCCCCCGGCAGACGATCCATCATCTCTGGCTCGGCACCGCGCCCGACGACCACTACGACGCGGGACCCCTGGAACGGCCGTTCGCCGCGCTCGACCCGGTGACCGCCTCCGAGGTCCTCGCCGACCTCGCCGACCTGACGGAGACCCGGGGCTGACCCGCCATGCCGAATCCTCCCCACGACGAGAACACCCTGACGCTCCCCGCCGGCTGGGCCCGCGGGATCCATCCCCGGCGCGGCGGGCTGCCCCGCTCCCGGACGTCGGCCCGGCGGGCGGCGCGCACGGAGCTGGCGGACCTGGTCGCGGAGAAGCAGCCCGCCCTCGACTCGCTGCTGACCAAGCGCGAGGGTGACCCGGACCTTGCCGAGGCCGCCCGCCGGTACCTGGAGGGGGAGGCCGACCCCACCGGCGCGGGGACGGTCGCGGCCGTCCTGGGGGTGCGGGAGCGGGACCGCGACGTGCCGGGGACGTGCGTGGACGCCTGGACCGCCGAGCACGGCCCCGCCTTCGCGGCGTGCGCGCTGGTGGAGTGGGGGTCGTTCCGGGCGTCCTGGACCCGGGGCGACGTCATGCGGGTCCAGCGCCGCAACGGATGCGGCGTCGGCCCCGAGGGCGCGGGCCGCCGGATGCGCACGCTG
This sequence comes from Actinomadura kijaniata NBRC 14229, assembly GCF_001552175.1. Lineage (GTDB taxonomy): Bacteria > Actinomycetota > Actinomycetes > Streptosporangiales > Streptosporangiaceae > Spirillospora > Spirillospora kijaniata. The sequence continues at coordinate 9,591 of NZ_BCQR01000093.1, read as the reverse complement.
CTGGCCGCCGCCGACGAGGGCGCGTACGCCGAGGCCGTGCGGCGGCTGGCCGGGCTGCGCACCTCGCCCCGGCGGCGGCTCGTCGTCGCCTACCTGGTGCCGACCCGGCACGACTGGGTCACCGAGGCGTGCCGGGAGATCACCAGGAACGCCGAGGACCGCCGGCTGGTCCTGTGCTCGATCGGCACGGCCGAGCACGTGGCCGTGCTCGGCCGGCGGGCGGCGCTGGGCTGGGGCGAACGCACCCTCGACGTCGTCGCCACGCTGCTGGACGGCCTCGGCCCGGCCGCCCTGCCGGTGCTGCTGACCAGCCTCGACGAGAGCGGCGATCTGGCCGCCGCCGAGGCCGGGCGGCTCCTGGAGGCGGTCGCGCTGCTGCCCGGCGACGAGGCGTTCCGGGCCCTGCTCGACCGCCGCGACGACGGGCGCGTGCCGCCCGCGCTGCTCGCCGCCGCCCGGCGTTTCCCGCGCCGCGCCCTCGGCCTGCTGGCCCCGCTGGCCGCCGACCCCCGCGTCGCCGAACTGCTCGACGACCACCTGCGCGCCCACCCCGAGCTGCGCACCGACGACCTGCCCGCCGAGGTCCGCGCCGCCGGAACCGGCCGTGTGGGAGTCCCGGACGCCGGGCCGGAGGAACTCCCCGCCGTCCTGGCCGACCCGCCGTGGAACCGCCCGCGCGAGGCCGCGCCGGTCGTGCCGGGCCTGACACCGCCCGGCCTCCGGGTGTCCTGGCCGGACGGCGAACGGGACGCCTGGGCCGCGTCGGTGTGGCGGCGAGACCGCCCGGAGGACACCGACTGGGCGAGGGAGCACCTGCGGTTCCGGACCGGTCGGCTGCGCCCCGACGAGGTGCTGGACATGCTCATCGCCGCTCCCGACGAGTACGCCAAGGGGATGCTCGCGCTCTGGAACGCCACGCTCTCCTGGGACGCCGCCGGCACCAGACGCATGCGGGCGGTCGTCGCCCGTCACGGCGCCGACGCGTTCCGGCCGGCGGTGCGGGCCGCCCGGGCGGACCCGAGGGAGTGCGGGGGGCTGCTGCTCCCTTACCTGGACGCGGAGGTCGCCGCCCTCATGGCGGAATGGCTGGACCGGAAGCGGACCCGCCCCCACACGATCGCCTGGCTCGGATGGCACGGCATGGACGCCGCGCGCCTGCTCATCCCCGCCGCCCTGGGGAAACCGGTCCGGGCACGGCGCCTCGCCACCGAGGCCCTGGCGCTGCTGGCGGACGAGCACGGTTCCGCTGCGCTCGTGGCGACGGCGCGCGAGTACGGCGACGAGGCCGCCACCGCGATCGAGACCCTCGAGCGGACCCACCGGCTCGGCCGGGCGCCGGCCGAGCCGCCGGTGATCGGGGACTGGGCCGATCCCGCCGTGCTCCCGCGGGTCCTCCTCGCCGGACGCGACCGGGCGCTGCCGCCCGCCGCCGTCACCCACCTGCTCGCCCTGCTGGCGCTGTCGCGGCCCGGCACGCCGCATCCGGGCGTGGCCGAGGTCCGGCGGGCGTGCGATCCGGAGTCCCTGAGCGCGTTCGGGTGGGAGCTGTTCCGCCGCTGGGAGGACAACGGCGCCCCGTCCGGCGACGGCTGGGCGTTCACCCAGCTCGGCCTGCTCGGCGACGACGGGACCGTCCGCCGCCTCGTCCCCCTGGTCCGCGCCTGGCCGGGAAAGGGCGGCCACGGCAGGGCCGTCGCGGGCCTGGACGTCCTCGCCGGGATCGGCACCGGCCTCGCGCTGGCCCACCTGCACGGGATCGCGGAGACGGCGCGGTACCGGGGCCTGCGGGAACGCGCCCGGGAGAGGTTCGCGGAGGTCGCGCGGCGGCGGGGCCTCACCGTCGAGCAGCTCGCCGACCGCGCCGTCCCCGACCTCGGCCTGCCCGCCGACGGCGTCCTCACCCTCGACTACGGCCCGCGCCGCTTCACGGTCGGGTTCGACGAACGGCTCGCCCTGGCCGTGCGGGACGAGGACGGCAGGCCCCGCAAGGCGCTGCCGAAGCCGGGCGTGAAGGACGACGAGACCCTGGCGGCCGCCGCCCGGCGGCGGTTCGCCGTCCTCCGCGAGGACGTCCGGGCCGTCGCCGACGGGCAGGTCCGGCGGTTGGAGACGGCGATGGTGACCGGCGCCAGCTGGACGCCGGAGGACTTCCGGAGCCATGTCGTCGGGCACCCGCTGCTGTGGCACCTGGCGCGGCGGCTGGTGTGGCTGGCCGAGACCGGCGCCGGGACGACCGCGTTCCGGCCGGCCGAGGACCGCACGTTCGCCGACGTGAACGACGACGCACTCACCCTCCCCGGCACGGCGCGGATCGGGGTCGCCCACCCGGCGCGCCTCGGCGGCGACCTCGGGGCGTGGGCGGAGGTGTTCGACGACTATGAGATCGCCCAGCCGTTCCCGCAGCTCGACCGCCCCGTGCACGCCCTCGCCGACGCCGAGCGCCACAGCGCCCGCCTGACCCGCTTCGAGGGGGTCACGGTGCCGGTCGGGCGAATCCTCGACCTGGAACGGCGCGGGTGGCGGCGCGGCGAGCCGTGGGACGGCGGCGTCGCCGACCACATCGCCCGGCCCGCGCCCGGCGGCCTGCACGTCGTGATCGACCTGGACCCGGGCGTCGTCGCCGGACACCCGGCCGACTCCGGCGACCAGCTCCTCGACCGCGTCCGGATCTGCGAGGACCTCGAAGGGCGCGACGACGCCACGCACGCGTTCGGCGAACTCGACCCGGTGACCGCCTCCGAGGTCCTCGCCGACCTCGCCGGCCTGACGGAAACCCCGGCCTGATCGTGGAATGTCGCAGGTGTCCCCTACGGTGAACCCCATGATCGACCGGCTTGCCGCTCCCGACGAGGACGCCCTGGTCCTGCCCGAGGGCTGGGCGCGGAACGTCCACCCCCGGCGCGGCGGCCTGCCCGGCGACGCCGCGCCGCCGCGTCCGGCGGCCCGGCGTTCCCTGGCCGGGCTGATCGAGCGGACGCGGCCCTCCCTAGTGATCGCCGACCTCACCGCCCTGACCCAGTGACACGGAAAGACCCCTCGATGACCGAGCAGATGGTGCAACGCCCGCCCGCCGAGGCGCGGTTCGCCGACGAACTGGAACGGCTCCGCCAGAACGACGCCGCGCCCCGCCCGCCGGGCTGGGCGCTCAGCCTGGACGCCGCGCGCCGGTTCATCGTCGGCGACGACGCGCTGGGGGTCCGCCGCAAGTTCGTCGGCGACCCGTCGCTGATCGACCGTTCCCTGGTGACCCTGGCCACCAGCCGCGGCCTGATGCTGGTGGGGGAGCCCGGCACCGCCAAGTCGCTGCTGTCGGAGCTGATCGCGGCGGCGGTGTCCGGCGACTCCACCCTCACCATCCAGGGCGGCGCGGCCACCACCGAGGACCAGATCAAGTACTCCTGGAACTACGCCCTGCTGGTCGCCGAGGGCCCCTCCACCCGGTCGCTGGTGCCCGCGCCGCTGCTGCGCGGCATGGCCGAGGGCAAGGTCGTCCGCTTCGAGGAGATCACCCGCTGCCCGCTGGAGGTGCAGGACTCGCTGCTGTCGCCGCTGTCGGACCGGGTGCTGGCGGTGCCCGAGCTGACCGGCCCCGACGCGATGGTGTTCGCCCGCGAGGGGTTCAACGTCATCGCCACCGCCAACACCCGCGACCGGGGCGTCAACGAGATGAGCGCCGCCCTCAAGCGCCGCTTCAACTTCGAGACCGTCTTCCCCATCGCCGACTTCGGCACCGAGCTGGAGCTGGTGGAGGCCGAGGCGGCCGCGCTGCTGGAGAGGTCCGGCGTCCAGGCCGCGCCGCGCCGCGACGTGCTGGAGGTGCTGGTCACCACGTTCCGCGAGCTGCGCTCGGGCAGCACCGCCGACGGGCGGCCCACCGAACGCCCCTCCGCCGTGATGAGCACCGCCGAGGCCGTGGCGGTCGCACACGCGGTCGGGGTGCGCGGCTGGTTCCTGCGCGGCGAGCCCGGCGACGCCGCCGACATCGTCGAGTGCCTGGCCGGGACCGCCGCCAAGGACAGCCCCGAGGACCTGGCCCGGCTGCGCCGCTACCTGGAGCAGCAGGCGTCCCGCCGCGGCGGGGAGCAGTGGAAGGCGCTGCACGCCGCCCGCCACCGGCTGCCGGGCCGGTGACCGTCACCTACGTCGGCGTCCGCCACCACAGCCCCGCGTGCGCGCGGCTGGTCCGCCGCACCATCGCCGAGCTGCGGCCCGCGCACGTGCTGGTGGAGGGCCCCGCCGACTTCAACGACCGGCTGGACGAGCTGCTGCTCGGCCACACCCTCCCCGTCGCGATCTTCAGCCACCATCGGGACGGCGAACGCCGCCACGCCTCCTGGACGCCGTTCTGCGCCTACTCCCCGGAGTGGGTGGCGCTCACCGAGGGCCGCGCCGCCGGGGCCGAGGTCCGGTTCATCGACCTGCCCGCCTGGCACCCGGCGTTCGCCGGACGCAGCAACCGCTACACCGACGCCGAGGAACGCTACGCCGAGGCCACCGGGCGCCTGTGCCGCGAGTTCGCCGTCGACAACACCGACGCGCTGTGGGACCACCTGGTGGAGATCCAGGACGACGACGGCATGGCCGACCGCCTGGCCGCCTACTTCGACCTGGTGCGCGGCGAGTCGGCGGCCGGGGAGGACGACACCGCCCGCGAGGCGTACATGGCACGCTGGATCAAGGCCGCCGAGGCCGACGCGGCCGGGCGTCCCGTCGTCGTGGTCACCGGCGGGTTCCACCGCCCCGCCCTGCGGGCCCTGGCCGGGCGGGCCGCGCCGGAGAAGGGCTGGCCGGAGGTGCCGCGCCCGCCGGACGGCGCGACCGGCGGCAGCTACCTGGTGCCGTACTCGTTCAAGCGGCTCGACGCGTTCACCGGCTACCAGTCGGGGATGCCGTCACCGGAGTACTACCAGCGCGTGTGGGAGGACGGCCCGCAGGCCGCCGCCGACGCCCTCACCGAGGCCGTCGTGCGGAGCCTGCGCGAACGCAGGCAGCCGGTGTCCACCGCCGACCTCATCGCCGCCCGCACCCTCACCGAGGGCCTCACGCGGCTGCGCGGCCACCGCGCCCCCGCCCGCACCGACCTGCTGGACGGCCTGGTCGCCGCCCTGGTGACCGACGACCTGGAGCAGCGGCTGCCGTGGACCGGGCGGGGCCCGCTGCGGTCCGGCGCGCACCCGGCGGTCGTGGCGATGGTGCGGGCGCTCAGCGGCGATCGCGTGGGACGGCTCGCGCCCGGCACCCCCGCGCCGCCGCTCGTCCACGACGTCACCGCCGAACTGGAACGCCTCGGCCTCGACGGCGCCGGCCACGTCACCCTGGACCTGACCGGCGAGCCCGACCTGACCCGCGGCCGCACCCTGCACCGGCTGCGGGTGCTCGACGTCCCGGGGTTCCGCCGCGAGTCCGGCCCCGCCGGCGGCGCCGACCCGGTGCTGGAGGAGGTCTGGTCCCTGACCCCGGACGGCGACCGGCTGCCCGCGCTGATCGAGGCGGGCGCGTACGGGGCGACGCTCCGGGAGGCCGCGGCCGCCGCCCTCGACGGGAGGATCGCCGCCGCCGGACCCGACATGCGGGCCCTGGCCGCCGTGCTGTTCGACGCCGCGCTGTGCGGCAGCGCCGACCTGTCGGACCGGATCGCCCTGGCCCTGCGCCGCGGCATCGCGCACGCGCCCGACATCGGCGCGCTCGGGCACGTCCTCGGCACGGTACTGGGCCTGTGGCGGCACGACCGGGTCCTCGGCACCGCCGGGAGCCCGCTGTTCGGCGCGGTCATCGACGGCTGCGTCCGCCGCGTGCTGTGGCAGGTCGAGGGCGTGCGCGGCGGCCCCGCCCCCGCCGACCTGGAACGGCTGCGCGCCCTGGCCGCCGTCCGCGACGCCGTCCTGCACGCCGCCGAGGTGATCGACCTGGACCGCGCGGCCGTGCTCGCCACCGCCGCGCGCGTCAGCGCCGACACCGACGCGCCCCCCGACCTGCGCGGCGCGGCGTTCGGGCTGTGCTGGTCGCTGGCCGGGGCGACCGGCGCGGCCGCCGACCCCGAACGCGCGGTCCGCGGGGCCGCCTCCCCCGGCGTGCTCGGCGACTGGCTGGCCGGGCTGTTCGCCCTGGCCCGCGACGAGGTGATCACCGCCGGGAACGGCTCGGTCCTGGCCGTGCTGGACGAGCTGGTCGGCCGCCTCACCGAGACCGACTTCCTGGTCGCGCTGCCCGCGCTGCGGCAGGCGTTCGCGTTCTTCCCGCCCCGCGAACGCGAGACCATCGCGCGCGGCCTGCTGGAACGGCGCGGCCTGCGCGGCTCGGCCCGCTCCCTGCTGCGCACCGCCGCCCCACCCGAACTGCTCGCCGCCGCGGCCGAACTGGACCTGCGCGCCACGACCCTGCTGACCACCGAGGGACTGCTGAAGGACCCGCCGCCATGACCCTGTCCATTGCCGCGCCTCCGCGCGGCGGGTCCTGGCGCTGGGACGCCAGGTCTTCCCTCGTCGTTTACACGATCGCTCGCAAGCTCCCGATCTTGACACTCCTCAGTCCAGACCAGGCGGCGCCATGACCACCCCCACCCCCGCTCCCGACCCCGATCTCGAACGCTGGCGGCTCATCCTGGGGGCGCCCGCCGACGCCTGTTCCGGCGGGCTGTCCGGGGACGCCGCCGCCCGCGACGCCGCCCTCGACTGGCTGTACGGCCGCGACCCCGACCTGGAGCGCCGGGGCGTGCGGCGCGGCGGCGCCCTCGGCGGCAGGGAGGGCGGCTCCGGCCACTCGATCGTCGCCGCCGTGGACTGGCTCGACGACGTGCACCGCCTGTTCCCCAAGGAGACGATCGAGCGCCTGGAGCGCGACGCCGTCGAACGCTACGAGATCCACGAGATCGTCACCGACCCCGCGCTGCTGGCCCGCGTCGAGCCCAGCCAGGCGCTGCTGCGCGCCGTCCTGCGCACCAAGCACCTGATGAACCCCGACGTGCTGGCGATGGCGCGGCGCATCGTCGACGCGGTGGTGCGGGAGCTCACCGAACGGCTCCGGGTGGAGGTGCGGCGCGCGTTCCACGGCACCCGCTCGCGCCGCCCCAGCAACTTCAAGCTCGCCCGCGACTTCGACTTCAGGGGCACGATCCGCGCCAACCTCGCCCACTACCGGCCCGACGAGCGCCGCCTGTACATCGAGCACCCGAAGTTCCTGTCCCGCACCCGCAAGCGCCTGGAGAACTGGCAGCTCATCCTGCTGGTCGACCAGTCCGGGTCGATGGTCGGGTCGGTCATCCACTCCGCGGTCACCGCCGCCTGCCTGTGGGGGCTGCCCGGGCTGAAGACGCACCTGGTCGCGTTCGACACCCAGGTGGTGGACCTGACCGCCGACGTCACCGACCCCGTCGAACTGCTCATGCGCGTCCAGCTCGGCGGCGGCACCGACATCGCCCGCGCCGTCTCCTACGGCGCGGGCCTGGTGGACAACCCGCGCCGCACCATCCTCGCGGTCGTCACCGACTTCTACGAGGGCGGCGACGAGCACGCCCTGGTGCGGTCGGTCCGCGAGCTGTGCCAGCAGGGCACCCAGGTGCTGGGCCTGGCCGCCCTCGACGAGGACGCCGAGCCCGACTACGACCGGCGGATGGCGCAGCGCTGGGCCGACGTCGGCGCGCACGTGGGCGCGATGACGCCCGGCCGGCTCGCCGCGTTCGTCGCCGAGAGGATCGGCCGGTGACCCGCGCCGACCTGCTCGCCCTCACCCCCGACGCGCTGGCCGCCCTCGCCAACCGGGGCCTGGTCAAACGCGCCGCCAAGGACCTGGACGCGGGCAACGCCCCCGAGGTGGCCGTCGCCGGGGACGGCGCGCTCACCGCGACGTTCGCCGACGGCCCCGTGGCGACCCTGCCCCCCGCCGTGGGACTGGAGGCGGCCGCCTGCACCTGCGCCGCCACCAGCACGTGCCGCCACATCATCGGCGCGGTCCTGGCCTACCAGCGCCAGGGCGACGCCCCCGCCGAGCCCTCCGCCGCGTCCTCCGCCGAGCCCGCGAAGGACGCGGCCCCGGAGCCCGCCGAGGCGTTCGTGGACTGGTCGCCGGGGGTGTTCGGCGACGACGCCCTGGCCCGCGTGTTCGGCGAACGCGCCCTGACCGCCGCCCGCCGCACCCTCCGCGCCGGGTACGCCGCCCGCCTGCGCCGCCCCACCGGGGCCGACCCCGTGCCCTCCGCCGACCTGCCCACCTGCACCGTCCGGTTCCTGGTGCCGGACGAGCTCGGCTACGTCCACACCGACGCCGCCGCGACCACCCGCGCCGAGATGGCGGTGCTGGCGGTGTGGGCGTTCCGCGCCGCCGACGAACGCGGCCTCACCGGCCCCGACGTCCGGCTCGACGTCGGCGGCGCGGTCGCGCCCGCGGCCGGCAGCGGACTGGAGTCCGCCGTCGAGCTCGCCGTCCGGCTCCTGCTCGACGGCGCGATGCACGCCGGGCCCGTCCAGGCGACCGCGCTGCGCCGCGCCGCCCGCGACCTGACCGCCCGCGACCTGCACTGGCCCGCCGCCGCCCTCCAGGAGATCGCCGGGCAGCTCGACGGCTACGCCCACCGCGACGCCGCCTACGATCCCGAACGCTTCGCCGCCCTGCTCGCCGAGGTCCACGCCCGCCACCGCGCCGCCGTCCACGAGGACGGCAGCCCCCGCTCCCAGGTCCTCGGCACCGACGAGGCCGCCGAGACGCCGCTGCGGCGGGTCCGGCTGGCCGCGCTGGGCTGCCGCGTCGGCGGCACCGCCGGCCGCCGCACCGCCGAGGTGTTCCTCGCCCACCCCGGCGCGGGCGTCACGCTGGTGCTGCCCCGCGACTGGGAGGTCCCCGGGGACGCGGCCCTGACCGGCCACGACCTGGCCGGCCGCCGGATCTCCGGCACGACGCTGCGGGCCCTGGCCACCGGCAACGTCGTGTCCGAGACCGCCGTGCGCAGCGCGGGCCGCACGGTGCGGCTGCCGGTCGGCAGGGTCGGCCGCACGACCGTCAGCCCGCTCGGCTCGGCCTGGGCGGACCTGCCCGCGACCCTGCTGGTCCGCGACCTGGCCGCGTTCGACGCGCGGATCGCCGCCCTGCCGCCGCGCCCGATCCGCCCCCGCGTCGCCGCCGAGTTCGTCCGCGTCGTCGAGATCGCCGAGGTGCGCTCGGTCGGCTACCACCCCGGCGCGCAACGCCTGGAGGCGGAGGTCGCCGACCGGTCCGGGACCACCGCCACGCTGTCGGCGACCCACGCCCCGTACAGCCCCGGCGCGCTGGACGCGCTGGCCGCCGCGCTGGAGGACGGCCCCCGGTTCGTCAGCGCCGAGGTGCGCCGCGCGCGGGGCCGCCTGCTGCTGGAGCCGCTCGCGGTGCTGACCGCGAGCGGCGTCGTGGTGCCCGACCTGGCCCCCGGCGACGGTGCGACCGCCCTGGCCGCGCACGCCGGGGAACGCCCCGACCCGTTGACCGCCGCGCTCGACGAGGCCCTGGCCGCCTGCGCCGACGCCGCCCACCGGGGCCTGCTGCACGTCACGCCCGGCACGGTCGCCGCCGTCGAACGCGCCGCCGCCGGGCTCGCCGGGATCGGGCTGCGGGCCGCCGCCGCGG